>NZ_JCACKA010000134.1:0-18362 GCF_059505145.1 Mojavia sp. | reverse complement strand
TTTGTATGGACTGGGGTAATTATTCTGCCAAGTGGTTAGCCCGTTTCAACTTAGGACTGCATGACATTCTCAAACGATTAGTCACAGGAGAAGAAATTACATCTGCCGACGAACATCTATTAAATATGACCAAGAACGCGCGAGTCTGCGCTGCTCACATTAAAGCAATTTTGGGGTTTACAATCCCACCGGATTGTCAACCGATTTGGTTACTCGCCACCCTTGTTGAACAGTTGGGGCTAAAGTTATGCTGTCGCAAGCAGGGCAAACGTGGTCAACAAGTAAAATTGTTCTCGCTGTCGAAGTCGGAATTGGACTTTGCATTACAAGTTATCGCTCATCGACAAAACAAACGTGCCGAAACGCAATCAGCATCAGGAACAGCGCCAATTTCCTCTTCCGTATCCACCCCCCCCATAAATGGTATAGGAAATCCCTTAGTTGAGGGGGCGGATACTACGCCTTCTTTAGAAGCAGGGGGGCTTCGGGGCTTCGGGGCTTCGGGGCAAGACTCTTTCTCCCCTGCTCCCCCTCCCCCCTGCCCCGAAGCCTATGAGTGCGATCGCACTACACTACTTCATTGCGTGGAAACCCTTCGCTCTGGCATTGCCCAAGGAGTAGACGCGATTAAAGCCATCCTTAAGCGATGGACAACTGATTTGCGCTGGGACGTTGTGCTGGAGTTGGAAGAGATCGCGGCTCCGGAGCTACGTAAGCTGGAACAATCCGTGCCTCATTTTTATCAGTTGCTTGATGAATCAATCTTGCCAATAGTCAGGTAATCGCCATTTTTCAAAAATCGCTATAGTCTATCCGGCGCAGTGTTTCTGTCTAGATCAGCTAATAAGCATTTCCTGATCTATTACTCCGCTGATAGCTTCGGATTATCCCAATCAACGCTATCAATTTTGCTACCCTTATCTTTAGGCGGTGTTAGCATCGACAATGCCGCGATCGCACCCCTGACTTGTGATGGTTCAACCTCCAGGTAATTTTGCAATTGCTCCAGGCTGCGGTGTCCGCTGATTTCTTGGATGATACGCAACGGAATTCCGGCATTGCTCATCAGGGTGAGTGCCGTGCGGCGGCAGCTATGAGTACTGGCTCCTTCAATGTCTACTCGTTTGCACCCTTCTCTGAAAATTAAACTGGCATATTCTGAGTGCAAGTGACCATGCCCCCACCGACCGGGAAAAAGGTATTGCTCCTGTGAGTGCTTGGGCTGATACAGTTTTAAGTAATGTCTGAGGTCATCGAGTACAGGAATAGTACGAGTTGCCAGCTTCCTTTTTGTGTTGCCTTTGCGGATGATCAGTTCTGGTCTAATCCGTCCTTTGCTGTCGTACACATCTTTAATTTTCAGGGTGACGCATTCACTGACACGACAGGCTGTGTATAACATCACCGCGCACAAAGTTTGATCCCGAATACTGAGCAATCCTTCACTAAACAGACGTTCAATCTCGTCTGGTGTAAGGATTTTGGCCTTGCCGTGTCGGTCGATTTTCACTTTTGATGATTACTTCCGATAGTTAATCATCCTACCAACTAAAAGCGGGAGCAACGCGATTTTTTGAAATTGGGTTTTATTCTCAATACCTCCGCCAAATTATCAATAACCCCAGGTATTTGGGTGGCGATCGCCGACTGTAGGAGGAGCATCATGACTCGTTTTTGCCCGACTTCAGAAAATCGCGTTGCTCCCATAGACTACTGACTTTTAGGGTTATCTCATAGAGCGATCGCTGTTTGAGCTATCAAAGAACAAAGGCGTTGTACTTGCCATACGTAGGCTAAACGACACAGGCTTTTCGCATCATGATGACATCTAGAGAAATTAGCTATAAGCTTTGAGGGCAACAGTTTAAATTACCTAGATAGCATCTAGATATAACCAAGTGCTAGATTACGGAGTTAATCACTATACCTGACAAAAATGAGTCAGCACGCTTGTTCGATATTTTTGACCTCATTGACTCTCAGGAGAATGCCACGCTTGAAAAGGTAAACCCTTGCCACGACTGGGTGTAAGGGTGTAGGTGAAAACTCTTTCCTCGGATTGACTTAAGTCTCTGGAGAAGATTTTGGAGCTTGCGGGGGGACAAATACCAAGCTGCAACGCGTTGAAAGAAGGTTATGAACAGACCCAAATCAGAGACGACGACGGTAAAAATTTGCTGTTGAAAACGCGATTTCAAACAACTGAGTCTGCATTACACGAATTAGCCCATACGTGTAGCAGTTTATGACTTATGAGTTGAAACTTAATCTATAACCGAATGGCACTAAAAAAAGGCTTGCAGCGTAAAGCTCTAACCTGTTTTTAGTATAGTTATTGGAAGAAGCGGCGTTAGGATCTGGGCGCATATATTGCTCAATATCGCCTCCTTCACTGTGGCGTGGACTGGTGAATTCTTCCGTAATCATTAAATTTAGTTTTGAAGTACCATCTATCCCTTGCCAATCTGGTAAGTTTTAACACATCTATCAAGGGTGGAAGATGGTTAACAGACAAGCTACTCAGCCACAAAAAATCTTGATTTTGGCAGCCAGCCCTGTAGACCAAGCAAAACTACGTTTGGATGTAGAAGTGCGTGAAATTGATGAAGGTCTACGACGTTCTCAGCATCGTGACCAGTTCCAACTACAAAAGCAAGGAGCAGTGCGAACTGATGATCTGCGTCGAGCTTTGTTAGATACTAAACCCCAAATTGTTCACTTTTGCGGTCATGGCGCTGGGTCAGATGGATTAGTATTTGAAGACCAACAAGGCAATACTCAACTAGTCAGTACAGAGGCTTTGGCGAATCTGTTCGAGTTATTTGCAGGAATAATTGAGTGTGTTGTACTTAATGCCTGTTATTCAGAAGTCCAAGCGGGGGCGATTGTTCAGCACGTTGGCTATGTGATTGGCATGAACAAAGCTATTGGGGATAAAGCCGCGATCAAATTTTCCATTGGCTTTTATGATGCTTTGGGTGGTGGATGCTCTGTAGAAGATGCTTACAAGTTTGGTTGTAATGCAATTCAATCTGAAGGTATTGCAGAACATCTTATCCCTGCCCTCAAAATCAATACTGCATGGAAGTCTGTATTCGAGAAATCCTCAAAGCCATCCAATGCCTCTCCAATAGAAGATTCATCAACAGAGACTTCAAATACACCCAAAATTTCACCAACCAAAAGCATCCACCAACAAGCAGGAGATAATGCTAAACAAATTGGGGAGATTGGGTCAGTAGGAACAATCAATTTTTAGTGAATGAAGAAGATAATGGTGGATCAGAGAGCTGGTAATGATGCTGTTCAAATTGGGCAGATTGGGTCAGTAGGAACAATCAACATTAACACTCACCCTACACCTGCCGGCAAACCTTTCCAAGCACCACCTCTACCTACTTATTATGTAGATCGTCCCGAATACAGCCAAGATTTTAAAAATCGTCTGCTGAAAGAGTCAAATGATGTCCGTACTTTGGTAGTGACAGCTATTCACGGCTTGGGTAGTGTAGGTAAATCAACCTTAGCAGCAGCTTTAGCACATGATCCAGAGGTGCAAGCTCATTTTTGTGACGGTATCCTCTGGGCAACTTTAGGTCAACAGCCTAATCTTCTATCCCTGCTTAGTAGCTGGGTACAGGCATTGGGGGACTACAACTTTAAAGCCACTAGCACAGAAGCAGCTTCCAATCAACTGCGTACACTGCTGTATGACAAAGCTGTGCTGCTAGTAGTAGACGATGCTTGGAATCCAGAGGATGCACAACCATTTAATATTGGTGGAGCGCGTTGTCAAGTTTTGGTAACAACCCGCGAAGCTGCGATCGCCCAAGTTCTCGGAGCCAGCACATATTCTCTGGATGTGATGCAGCCATCCCAAGCCATTGAACTGCTGACTAAGAAATTAGGACGTAACCTCACTGACACAGAAACTCAGTCCGCTGAAGTTTTAGCCAAAGAGCTTGGTTACTTGCCTTTGGCATTGGAACTAGCAGCTGCCCAAGTTGCTGGTGGTATTTTTTGGACAGTTCTTGTGCAGGATATGCAGAAAGAGGTAGCCCGCTTAAGAACAGTCGATGATAAAGCAGCCAGAGATGCGGCGGATGAAGCTTGCTTAAAAAGACTCAGTTTAACTGCTTCATTAAATTTGAGCATACAGCGATTATCAAAGGAAACGCAAGAAAAATTTATCTGGCTGGGAATATTACCAGAGGATGTAACTATTACTGGGCAAATGGTTGTAACGCTGTGGGATATGGATGATGAGCGGGATGCAGCAGATGAGTTGGGCTACCTGCACTCTAAAGCACTGTTGTTGTCTGGTGTCCCTTTGGTAGATGGAACACCAACCTATCGTTTACACGACTTATTCCACGATTTAGCACGCAATTTATTGACTTCTCCTCCAACACCTAAGCGTCGAGGTGATTTCCAAGGGCTAGGTATAACTCTTGCTCATGCTCACGCCACCTTTGTGGAGAAATACCGACAAAAAACCCAAGATGGTTTGTGGCATACCTTGCCCAATGATGGTTATATCCATCAGCATTTAGTTTGGCATTTGGAAAAGGCTCAAAGGGTAGAAGATATTCACCAGTTATTACGAGAAGAATCTGAAACAGGATGCAATGACTGGTACAAAGTACGAAAACACTTAGGACAAATAGATGGCTACTTAAATGATATTGATCGTGCTTGGAAACTTATAGATGCTTCTTGCACCGAAACAATATTACCAAAAACCATAGGACGGCAATTTTACTATGCGTTTATCACTAATTCATTCAACAGGTTTGCTAGTAAAATTCCTCCTAATTTATTAGTAGAACTTGTCCAACAAGAGATATGGAGTCCGCAACAAAGTCTAGCTTATGCTAAAAATATTCCAGATCCAAAACAAAAAACGGCGACAATTTTAAGATTAGTTGCTTTTTTATCACAACCACTTGCAGAACAGGCAATTTTATTAGCTTTCAATGCAGCAAAAATAATTAAATATGAATTAGATTTTGCTGAATCGCTAATTGCCTTGGCTCCTCATCTACCGGAGTCTTTGTTGTCAGAAGCCCTCACAACTGCAAGGAATATTGAGACTGAAGAGTATCGAGTTAAAGTTTTAATTGCCTTGATTCCACATCTATCGGAGTCTTTGTTATCAGAAGCCCTTACAATTGCAAAGAATGTCGAGACTGCGGAGCATCAACTTGAAGCTCTAATTGCTTTAGCTTCTTATCTGCCAGAAATTTTGCCAGAAGCTCTCAAAACCGCAAGATCAACACAATTAATTAATCGCACTAAATATTTAAGTTACCTGCTTCCATATTTCCCAGAAATTTTGCCAGAGGCTCTCAATATAGCATGGAATTTTTACGAAAGAAATCAATCAAGGGGACATCTAGCAGTAGATTTAAGTACCTTGGCTTCATATTGCCACGATATCGTACCACAAGCCCTTAATGCAATAAGAAATATTGTTAATGAAAAAAATAATAAGATATTAAATTATGAGGAAGAAATTAGTAATAAAATATATGTTATTAAAGCTTTGAAAATTTTGGCACCCCATCTATCACACTCTTCGTTATCAGAAGCTTTGATAGAAGTCTGGAGAATTAGAAATACAAAATATCAAGCCCAAGGACTATGTATTCTTGTTCCCTATTTGCCAAAAAATTTCCTGTCAGAAATTTTAAAAAAGATACTGACGCTTTTAAATAAAGAGGATTATGTACAAGTATTATGCGTACTAGTTCCTCATTTACCACAGGATTTGTTTTTAGAAGCTCTTAAAGTAGTCAGAGAAACTGACAATAACAAGCTTTATGTTCAAGCTGTAAGTGCCTTTTATCCTGATTTATCAAAAGATTTACAAAAAGAAATATTTTGGAAAGTGCGAGCTATTAAAGATCATGCACTTCGTGTGCAAGCTTTAATTAAATTAGCTCCTCATTTGCCAGAAACTTTGTTCTCAGAAGCTCTAAATAGCGCACGAGCCTTCTCAGATGAGAAGCATTGTAAGCAACTTTTGATTGTTCTGATTCCTCGTATACCAAAGGATTTATTGCTAGAAGCTTTAAGATTAGCAAGGTCACTCACATCTCATCATAAAATCCAAGCACTGTGTACTCTGGCTCCTTATTTACCAACGATTTTGCCAGAAGTTCTCCAATTAGTGCAAGTAATTAGAGATGACTTGGAAGTTGCCCAAGCTTTTAGCACTTTAGTTCGTTATTCTCCGTCAAATATTTTGCCGAAAACCCTGCAATTATTACAGGTAATTAGAGATGACTTGGAAGTTGCCAAAATACTATCTAGTCTATTACCATATTTAGCAGAATATAAAACAGAAACGTTTAAAACAATAAAGACTATTAAAAATGAAAATTATCGCGCTCAAGTCCTAATAGATATTATTTCGCACCTACCACAAAACTTTTTACCAGAAGTTATCAAAGCAGCGGATGAATTTAAGGATAAATATTATTGTACTCAAATTTTAAGTGCTTTGGTTAGTTATATTCCAGATATTTTACCAAAAATTATTAATCTTTTACCGTCACTCCCTGATGATCACTATCGTATTCAAATCTTAAATATTCTAAGTCCTCATCTACCGAATATTTTACCGAAAGCTCTTAAGGCAGCAGAGGAAATCGAAAATAAGAGGGAGTATGCTAAAATTTTAGCTACTTTAACTCTATATTTTACTGAAAATGGCGTTGCATATTTGCGGGATGAATTAGAGGCTGGAAACATTGAAACTTTGTTCCATATTGAACAAAATTATCTTATGATTCAACAACGCCAAGAAAATTTATCAAAAATGCTAGAAATAGCAAAGAGAATTACATCGGCGAGATTACGCGTTCAATACTTTATAAGTATATCATCATTACTACCAGAAGCTTTTCTTGAAGCTCTTAAAACTCTACAGTTAATTTCAGATGAACAGAACCGTGTTCAAAGTTTAAGAAACTTAGTTCCTAAACTACCAAAAAACTTGTTGTCAGAAGCACTAAATATAGCTTTAAGATTTGAGGATAAAGAATACTATACTCAAGCTTTGATTGCCTTGTTCTCTTATCTCCCAGATGAATTGTTGCCAAAAGCTTTACAAGCAACGCAAGCAATTAAAGGTAGCTTTCGCTTTCAGGGAACACAAATAATTCAAAACAACAGCTTACAAGTGCAAGCTTTAACTGCTTTAATTCCCCATCTACCAGAAAGTTTGTTACTACAAACTTTACAGATAGCGGAGGAAATTAAAGATTATAATGAGCGTGTCCAATTGCTGATTGCCTTGGCTCAAAAACTGCCAAATATTTTACCAGAAACCTTTAAAGCAGTTCTAGCTATTCAGGAAGAAAATGAGCGCGTCCAAGCTTTAAGTAATTTGGCTCCTTACTTACCAGAAACTTTGTTACCAGAAGCCTTTAAAGCAGTTCTAGCTATTCAGGGAGAAAATGAACGCGTCCAAGCTTTAATTGCTTTGGCTGATAAACTGCCACCTGAATTGTTACGAGAGACACTGGCTGCTACTAAGGAGATTCAGGATGAGTCAAGTCGCGCCGAAGTCCTAAGTAGTTTGGCTGTCAAACTTTCACAGCTACCAAAAAATCAGCTTTTTTCTCTCTGGAGAGATAACCTTTATATCTTATCTCTTCGCACTCGCCGAGATTTACTCAGTCAGATGGGAACATTAACTCCAGTTATATTTGCTTTAGGTGGTGAGCAAGCAGTAAAAGATACAGCTTCTGCCATCCAAGATGTGTCACGCTGGTGGAGCTAAAGAACAATATAGAGATTTACCGATCAAATTACACCTATGAGCCAAAAGGTGTAATTACTGGCTATACATATTGATGTGGCGTTGAGCCGACAATCGTGTAATTTCTGTTTAGATGGTAGAGAGTAGAGCATATACTCTGTGGTTGATCTCGGCACACTCCCCTGAAAATCAAATCTATTAATGTTCAAATCTCGAAATTTTTGGGAATACTTAGTTGACGTTTTTACGTGCCATAAATAGATGCTTTACAACCCTGGATAAATTGCAATCTCGATAGAGTTGGCATCTATCCAGGTTTTTTATATGCAATAGGTTCTCAACTTCCTTGCGCGGTTGTGGCAATGCCCTTGCTATTATTGCAAAAAACCTAAGCGATTTACTTCTCTAATTGGATTGTGTAATCATCTTAAAAAACTTCAGGTTGTTGGCAATAGCTTAACCAGTATACCGAGAGAAATTGGACAACTTAGCAATTTGCTCCCGACTGAACCTCGACTTTAATCAACTGAGCAGTCTGCCAAGAGAAATTAGACAACTCCCCAATTTATATTGGCTCTATCTGGGCAATAATCCACGGATGCCCACCACTTAAACTACGTTTGGTTTGTTTGAGTGTACTTGATCGCCCAATTAATCCAAAAGGATTCATTAGCACCAAGTTGCCAGTAATGCTGAAAATCTATATTTTGAGGAACTGACCATGAATTTTTTTGCATAGTCAAGATGAATTCATCAGGTAGGTAAATATCATGTTTTTCAATGTAGTGGGCCAGCCTTATAGGCCAAATCCATTCTCCGTCACTTAGTAGATCACAGGTTCCCATCTTCAACATCTCATATGTTAATTTACGCTCTTCTATTTGATTAAGTTTTTCAAAGCGATCTCTACTAAAACAATCGAAATTACAAAATGAAGATCTGCTGTCGTGCCGAGCTCCACAGATATGTCCTGCTTTTAAGTAATCAATAATTTGATTGCGTTCGCTCTTTCGCCATCTTTGTTTCAGTAAATGTTTAGGATGAGGATAGTATGGTCGATTTGAGTCTGACTGCCAATAACCAACCTCTTTGAGGCGTTTATCATCTTCTGGTATATCTTCTTGCAAATAGGTTGGTAAGGGAACTGATCCAGGTACGGTTTCATTATGTATGAAGCAGTTCTGAGTCACATTCCATTCTAAACTTATAAAACAACAGGATTGTTCATTCCAGTAGTAAAGATTGGTTAAATCAATATCATTTAGAGGAATCAGAATAAAGTCAATGTCTTCATCTTCATCATCTTCATCCCGTAAAAACTGTTTTTCATATCCACAATGTTGCCACTCTTGTGAATAATACCAGGGATAAAACTGTAAATATTTTTCGTGAATTGCTTCAATATCTCCATCACATTCCTGCCCATTTTTCAATTTAAAAAAGCATTCGTATTGTTTGGATGATGGGTTGTACTGCCCAAGTATTTGCATAAAATCAATTAAAATTTCTCGCTCAGATTTCATTACTTATAATGTCCCTAATATTCTCAAAATCAATTTTAATCAAAAACCCTCGCTAGCGTAACAAATGAAGTATAACTGTCGCTATAAGCCTATAAAAATTGTTATGGCAAAATTTGCTGTTTACTTATATCCACATACTTGTTACACATCTAAACCAAGTCAGACAATTTCCTGGACAGGTTATTCATTTCCTCACTACAGTCAAGTCAGGCTGGAACTAGCAAAAATCTTAACTAATTACCCGATTTTACCAATACGAAAAGCTCATCTGACTGATTATCTCCGAGTTCATAAAAATATTTATTTGAAAAATCTTGTTTTCAAAGCTTTAAATAAACATGATGAGATTAATAATTCATTACCGACAAACGGTGGTGAATGTGAAGGTTTAGAATTTTGCCTCCCTAGTTACTTGTACGGCTTGGGAGGTTTACTAGAAGCAATAGATCACATGAAAAAGGGAGTATTAGAGCGTGCTTACTGTTTTACTCTACCAGGGCATCATGCACATACAGATTGGGGACATGGTTACTGTTTACTCAATCCTCTAGCAGCCGCAGCCAGATACGCCCAAACTCAAGGCTTTCAAAAAATCTTAATTGTCGATTGGGATATTCATCACGGTGATGGAACACAATCAATCTTTGTTAATGAGCAAAATATCTGCTGTATCAGTATACATAGTGCTGCTGACCTTTATATGGCTAAAGCTTCTGACTTAAAAGCGGGTACAACTACGCTTGGACTTGCAGTTGGTCACCGTAATATTCCTCTACTTCCTAAAAACTTTCCAGTAGAAGTATTATCTAAGTTGGGGATAGATGGCGAATTTTATACAAGTCATGAAAGCTTAAATGCTTTTCAGGAAGCTCTAGCCCAAATACCTTGGACACCAGATTTAATTTTGATATTTTCTGGTTATGATTCACATCAAGAAGATTGTGGACAAGGAATAACAGATTGGAATAATCAAGAATTTCAATTGTTGACTTTGAAGGTATTAGAGTTAGCTAAAAAATCATCAATCCCTGTTCTATCTAGTCATGGAGGTGGATATAAACTGCCTGTCACTGTATCGGCCGCATTAAGTCATGTAGAAATTTTAGCCAGTTGTTAAGCCATTTTTTATGCGTCTTTAACAAAGAATTTTAAACACTGTTTGACTGTTTCAAGCACAGATAAAGAAAGGCTATCTAATTCATAACCACCCTCCAAACCGAAAAGGATACGCGGTGAAATCTTGAGGCAATAATCAGTCAGCATGGCGTAATCTTGGGGCTGTAAATTGATTTTAGAAAGTAAATCCGCTTGGTTAGCATCGTATCCTGCACTAACAATCAAAATATCTGGTTGAAAATCTTTGAAAAAGGGTAATACCTTCTGCTCAAATAACTGACAGTAATCTTGTATTAAGCTACCTGGAGCAATTGGAAGATTCAAGACATTGTTAAACTTGCCATGCTCATCAGATTTTCCTGTGTGTGGATAGCCTGGTGATTGATGAATTGAACAAAAAGCAATGTTGGGAACATTTTCCACTGCTGCCTGCGTTCCGTTACCGTGATGTACATCCCAATCAAGAATTCCAACTCGCTTAATTTGTCCTGTCGCTAGAGCATAAAGGGCAGCGATCGCAGCATTACAGAAAATGCTCCCATCCCATCCCTTCATCTAGTAGTGCATGGTGTCCTGGTGGTCAAGCCAAAACAAAGCTCGGTGTACCCTTGTGCCAAACATTATCAATCCCATCTAGCCAAGCATTCACAGCAAGGCAGGCAACCTCAAAGCTTTCGGGAGAAATCTGCGTGGATTCAAAACAACCCCAGCCTCTTGCAGAATAGGCGCGAACTTCTTCAATGTATTTGGTGGAATGAACTCGTTCAATCTCTTTGATGACATTTCTAGAAGTGTCAGGATTTAACCATTGGATTTGGTCTGCTACTGTTGAGCTTCTTAAGCTATCCACAATTGCAGTCAGTCGTTCTGGCTGTTCAGGGTGCATATACCCTGTTTCATGTTGAAGAAATTTCTCTGAGTAGATGATGTCCATCATTTAATCTACAGACTTCCTAGCAATTCAAAGTTTATAACTGTACGCATCATGTCTTGGGGGGCTATTCAATAATGGTTTCACTTTTAAAGTTCCCAAGCAGTAACGTTTTCTAACAGAAGAAATACCAATATTTACTTTCTTTTAGTTGATTCTGCCCATTCGTACTGAAATATCCCACAGTTGATAAAAGCCCCAAAGGTATATGGTGGGTTTTGTGGGGCTTACGTGCTGTTGAGTTGATGTTACGTAAAGCTGTGCAAAGACAAACTCGCTTTTATTTTGTGGAGCGGTAGCGATCGCCAGCTTGCTCATCTGTAACTCAAAGCTTTTCCCATCTGTTAGCCCCGACCGCGCAACAGCGACAGCATTGGCTCTCAAATCGCTTTATCTGTCTAGATTTAACGTTGGCTTTGAGCGAAGGAGGATTGCGATCGCTTCTAGTGGATACTGAAATTAGTGTATAATATTATACAAAACAATTAATAGTATTTCTAAGTATATTGATATCGGAGTTTATGTCGTAGATAAGATAAGGGAATCTTATTTTGTGTTGGGGGCGATCGTGTATGATGGTTTGAGGTCGCAGGTCGCAGGTCGCAGGTCGCAAGTAAGAGTATGGAAGTGGAATAGGTGCTGTTGTGGATAAAAATGTTGGGATTGTTGATAGAAGTAAGGTGTTTGCAATCAGAATCATTAAGGCTTGTAGCTTTCTTGATGAAAAGCCAGGTGTTTGCCGCACGCTATCAAAGCAACTATTGCGTTCTGGTACGAGTATTGGTGCAAATGTACGCGAGTCACGCTCGGCTCAGTCTGATAGAGATTTTTTGCACAAGATGGAAATTGCTTTGAAGGAAGCGCGCGAAACTGAGTATTGGCTGGAAATTTTAATTGAATCTGAGGTTGTTGAAAAACCTAAGTTCGATCAATTGCTAAAAGAAGCCAATGAAATAGTGAAAATACTCATTGCTTCTACCCGCACAGTTAAAGAGAAATTGAATGGGAAAACGAAGTTGTCAGCTGCAATTGAGAAGCAGTGATTAAAACTGAACTAAATTCAAGTTCACAGCTTTACTTGGAGCGCAATTATACCAAGTTACCAAAGTTAGTCTTGTTTAGAATCAATTTGGTATTACTTGCGACCTGCGACCTGCGACCTGCGACTTGTGAAGACCTCCGACTTTTAAAATGGTTCCCAGTTGTGAATAGTCCTGAATTAAACAACTTACCTCCAATTAAGCTGATTCCCTTAAATGATGAAAGTTTACCTGTCGGGCATGATAGACAGCGCAAAGCTAGTACAAGACCACCAACCGATATCCGGTGGGTGAAAGTATTGGAATTTTTACGCAGCAATAATCTTGCGCCCAACAGCCGCAAGCTATATGAACGCGAACTGAAGCGTTTTTTGGGATGGACGCAATTGCATTATCATGAACTGCGTCTGCGCCATTTCGGGCAGTACAAAGAGTATCTGATGGAAGCCTGCTGTACGGATGGTGGAAAACCCTTATCAAAAAGCAGTGTTAATGCAGGGCTTGCTGCAATCAAAAGTTTCTTCAAATGGTTTACTCTGGCTTACCCGGAACTGCTGGCTACTAACCCCACACTAGGGGTGAAGCTAGAAAAAATCCCTCTGCCAGCGGCACAAAGCCTAACCCCGGAACAGATGGAACAGGTTTGGTCGGCTTTGGAGTTACTAGGAGAAACAAAACAACGCGATACTGCACTTGTTCACATTCTTAGTCACGGGTTGAGGGCAGGAGAAGTAGTGAATTTAAATGTCGGAGCATTTGATGGCAAGCTGTTGTTTTTAGGCGATACCAAAAATGATCAACCGCGTTTAGTACCGTTACGTCAACAAAGTCGGGACGTTTTGGCAGATTATTTGCGATCGCGCGTTTGTGGGGGTGAAGAATTAAACAGCGGCTCCCCGTTGATGATTTCCCACCATGCTTCATATAAAGGTGAACGCTTGAGTTACCACGGCATTTACTTTGCAATTGAGAAAATTGGGGAATTAGCTCAAATTGAAGATTTGCATCCCCATCAATTTCGTCATACTTATGCGACTGATTTATTGTTACTCGGCGTTGACCCGACTCATGCTCGCAAGCTGACAGGACATACTAGCGAGAAGGCATTTCGGCGGTATACACTCCGCAGTGAGCAAGAAGCGGCGATCGCTGCTTACTACCGTGCAATTGGCGAAGAAGAAGCCCAGTAGAGTATGCCAAAGCCGTTAGATCCCAAATGTCAGTTATGTTCCAAACTGCCAACCGCCAAAGCTAAGGTGTTGCATGGAAGCGAAGGTGACGGGTGTTGGAATCCCGAAGTGTGTCATAATCGGCGTTCCTTCTACCGCCGTCGCACACTAGATGATTCGGCACAAATTGATGCGATTACAGTTGAACCACCAGCAACGTATTTTGCAGTACTGTATTTATACAAAGAACCAGGAGATAAACCATTACACGCACTCGGTGCAGAACTGTGGCTGGGACAAAAACCGATTTGTCGCCTGCAACCAATTCACTGTTTTGGGCTAACGGCGGGCAAAATACGTGCCTATACAGACATGGTATTGCAGGCATTTGCTAAACAATATGCTATCTCGTTATACCAATATAAGGATATGTTTGAGGTGAGTCCAACCCATTGCCCAGTGCGACCTTGCCCCCTGCACCCTGACTTGTAATCATGACCAGCTATCGCCAATTAACCATTTGGGATATTTTGGATGAAATATCACAAGCGCCACCGACATCGACGCTAGCTCCAGTATGGAAGTGTTTAGATGCAGAGTTAGAAAATTTGCCAGTTGAAGCACAATTATCAACAGCAGCAGCAGCGTTTTATCAAATTGCAAATATTATCAAATCTCGTGCCGAGTTATTATTGCAGGACGTGCGCGCTCAAACTGATACTGAGGGGCCAGTTGTCAGCACGGATATCTTTGCTGGGTTAGTACGGACAACGATGCAGCTAGACCTGGACGATTTAATTGAACAACCAGCTTTGCAAACGTTTAGACCACACGGGCCACACCAGTTTTCTCATTCTGCCCAAAACAGCGATTCAATAGCAGCCCCTGTCGAGAAAGAGAACGTCTTGGCAATGCTGGAGATTCAGACTGTAGAAGATGTTCATCGGTTAGCGGGTGATGAAGATGTACAAAAATGGCAAACTGCGATCGCTCAGTATCTAGTAAATATTAAAGGTGAAATTTCATTGATTAAACTACAAAATGGTTTAAAGATGCCAATGGTAGAGGTATGGCTGGGATTGTTGCTAGGTGGTTTTCAATTGGAGCAGCGTGGGGATTTTTATAATAGTCATAATATTTGGGTGATGGGAGATATTGAGGGAAATTTCATTAACTGCTCGTGATATGGTCAAGGTAATTATCAAGGTAAAAGTCATGCTCAGTTTTGGCGGATAGTCCGTTTTTTACCTAGACAGTACCTAGACATGAGCAATACAGGCAGAAAAAAGAAATTAGCATCTTTCAACTGTGACCAAAAGATGTGGTCACAGTTTATCGCTCGTTGCAAGGACAAAGGCACAACAGCAACAGCCACGCTCACCAGTTTTATCGAACTATACCTAGACGACTCGCAAGATGACCTTGATGCAATCGCTGGTCATGATTCAAATAAAAATCTGGACTTTAGGATCAAAGCAAGCATTGAGGAGTACTTATCTAAGTATCTTGTGCCACAAGTAGACAAGTACTTGGCTACCAGTCACAGCAGCGGCAGCACAGATTCAGAAACGATATTAGCTATTTGCTCTCGGCTTGAGCAGTTAGAATTAGGCACAGAACAATTCAATAACAAAGAAACACCCTCAACCGAATATCCCACCACCGATTTAGAACAAAAAATTGAGTCGATAACAGCGAGAATGACACAGTTGTCAGAGGCGATTGTGAAAATTCAAAATTATCTCAACAAGCAACCAAAGCGCTCGAACAGATCATATAACAAGTCATACTCTCAAGGGTATACGCAAAGACTCCAACCATTAACCGAAGAAGGTTTAGCTTCAAGGCTGGGCGTGAATGTGGAAACTTTACGTGAGCAGCGAGTGAATCTACCACCACCGCTTTTTGTGTCATGGTGCAAGGGCAAGGATAGATCGGGTATCGGTTGGGAATTTATTGATAATACGGGACTATATTATCCTGTAAGTTAGGCTGCAAGGAATGCCTCAGATAGCAGACTTTTAAAATTTGCCTTTTATCTTCTAGTAGCTTTTCCAAAGCATCAAAGCGAGCACTCCAGATTTTTTCATACTCGCCTAGATACGCTGCGGCTACTTCGAGAGTTGTCGGCTGAATCTGAATAACTTTCTCCTTACCACTTCGACGCTTGGTAATGAGTCCGGCTTTCTCCAACACACTGACGTGCTTTGCTCTCGCTGCCAAAGATATCGCATAGGGTTGTGCTAATTCGCTGATAGTATATTCTGCTAAAGTCACTCATGAAAAAGCAGCTTGTGCAGGGAGTAGGGAGCAGGGGGAAAAATCCTTGCGGGTGAGGTTTCAACCAACGCTTATAGGAGCAAAGGAGCTTTCACACCACTTGCGGGTGAGGTTTGTACCTTTAGTTCTCCCTGCCCCCTGCCCCCCTGCCTCTTATCAAACCTAACAAAAAGTAGGGATGAGAGTGCAAATATGCAGAGAAAGTTTAGCGGTTTGTCAGTTGAAATCCGCTTGTGGGGAATGAATACTAAGGGAATACTTGTCATGATTCGAGCAAGGGTATGCAAACATACTATCTAGATAGAGAAAAAGAGCAGTCAGAATATGGGTCAGCACCAGTAATTAAGCCCAAGAATCAAGTAGGGGAGAGGGGAACAATCGCATTAATGTGGGTGGATGGTGTATTGATGATATCAGAGATGAGCTTGCATGGAGTGATGTTAGGAGGGCTAATCTTATCAGCATCAATGGCAGTAATGTTCCAAAAGCAAATAAATGAATTAATGAGCAAATGGGACAAGAAAGGGCGCAAATATAGGATAAATATTTACGGCATACTATTCGCGTTATTGTCATTAGTGTTCATGTTAGACTTTGCGGCAGCCCCAGCCAACGCACAGTTCTTTCAACAAGCTCAAGACTGGATAACCAATACAGGCTTCGGAGGTGCGCTCAACCCGGATACTTCTGCAACGGTGGTAAGCATTTTCAATATTCTGCGGATCTTGTTTTTGTTGTATATAGCAGTGTCTGTGGTGAACGTGATTCAAGCAGTCAGAAGAGATGAAGACTGGGCGAGTGCAGCCAGAACACCATTGATTATTCTAGTTGGTGTATTTGGAGCCGACTTCTTAACAACATTAATTACCTAAAATCAATTCGCAGTTCGCAATGAAGTTGTTCACTACGTGAACTAATTAATAATTAATCATTGTTGCTAACTGCGAATTCATAATTGGCTTGCTATGTAAGCCAATCAATTGCGAATTGCGCGCTTGGGAAAGAGAATGCAGCCAGAAAAAAAATTCCGTGTAGTGAATCAGAGCTTAGGAACGCAACCAAAAATAGGGCCGTTACCAGCAGAGCAAATATTTCCGTGGTTAGTAATAACAATCGGGTGCGTATTTGGATTTTACTATATGTTGAATTGGGGGTGGTTAGCGACGTTGTTTGCATCATTATGGGGATGTGCAACATGGTGGTTTGTATCGAGCAATAAAAGCTTTTTAGGAAAATTTGTAGGTACGCCACGCATCAGTAGAGGATATATGCAATTCATCTCATTAATTAATTATTCGGCTCAACCAAACCAAATAAATCATCAAAACAAAGTTAAGAGAACTAAGAAAATAAAAAGGTAAATTAAATATTTTGAGAGATTCAAAATTTTAATAATAGCAATTTTTCCAATAAAGGTAATGATTAAACAATCAGATAAGTTAGGGAAGAAAACATTAACGTTGACCCCATTTGAAGATGTGGTAAACCTAGCAGGGATATGTGAAATGGAGCTAGGAGGGAGAAAAGGAATAGGAGCATTAATCATCCAAAAAAAAGGAAATATACAAATAAAATTCGCCTTTGATTGCTTGGGAATCCACCCTTCCTTAGCAGCAGAACAAATAGTGCCAATATTTGAAGGAATAGAAGGGGGATTAAAAGAAATACCATCAGGAGAAAGACTGACAATACATTTTGGCTCATTTACATCTGATGAAACAAGACAAAGGGAAATATCTTTAATAGAGGTACAATGTCCCCTGGAGCCAATAAAATTACTGTTACGTTCGGAAAGAATGCGTATTAGAAAACTCACACAGATGGGAGTGAGAAAAAACAAATTTCTGAGGCTATGGTGTACATATACAGTAGAGTCGGATGAAAAATTAGAAGACTTTGCGGAAATAGGACTCAAGAAACTACAAAAAATTTGGTACTCATTTACAGGAGAGATTCATGACTTAAATAAAAATCGAATTGAAAATATATTAAGGAATTCATTTGGAGATGGATTCCAAAGTTGGGAGCAAATAATCTCAAATAAAATGGGGTTGTCAGTAACGCCGTTAAGCGGTGAAGAAATATGGGGGACAGTATGGGAAATATTTAATAATTCTCTGCCAACGCCTGTTCCCAATCCTTTGAAAATAACGTCTAATGAATTAAGTGAAAATCAAACGAGCGATTTTCATATAAAACATCATCTACTGGAGAATGAAACTTCAGTACCAGTATTTGATAAGAAGTGGGTAAAAATCCAGGATAAATATGTAGGAGCATTGAATTTTAGTCAAAAGCCTGGGGGGTGGGTAGATGAATATTCTCAATTGCGATACTTATGGGAAGTAATGTCTCGTGAGAAGATTGCAGATACAGAGATAATTTGCCAAATAAGCAAAGCAAACGAGACAATAACGAAGACAAATTTACAGCGATTAACAAAACAGTCAATAACATCAACTGCGATGTCAACGGATTCTGGCAGTATAGATGTGAAGGCAGGATTAAACATAGAAGAATCGGTAGAAGCACAAC
>NZ_JCACKA010000133.1:15590-18783 GCF_059505145.1 Mojavia sp. | reverse complement strand
CGCTTTCACGACAAGAATTATTCTCGCAAATCACTGCTGAAATTGACGCTCATCAACAGCAGATAAACATTCTCAAGCAACAGTTAGCAACTGTCACGGGAGGTAATACAAATGCCTAAGCCACAGAAAAATTCTAATGATTTGTCTGCTGCTAATTTATTGCGCTCGCTGCGTTGTTGTGGGGGTTGTGCACCTTTGCATACTATCAAGTTTTCCAATGTGGCTATTCAATCTTTACTTGATAGAAACCTTGTGAAAGTGCAAAACACTGGCTGCGATTTTCTGTTGGAAATCGTTGAGGAAATGCAATAACAACTCAAAATAATTCAAAATTCAAAATGCAAAATTCAAAATTAAGACGAACAGCGCAAATTCAAGCCTTATTTAATTAAATGCCTTAGTTCCCAAATAATTTGGAGGGGCTTGTACTCAAGATGAATCAGTCCAAAATCGTTTCTTATCATTTTGAATTTTGAATTCTCAATTTTGAATTGAATTCGTAGGAGCAATAAAATGTCTCATCCTAATTTGCATACATTAATTGATGCGGCTCAATTAATTATTGAAGAGATAGCCAAGCACCCAGATTACCAAGCACTTGATTATCAGCCTGATTTAACAATCGTGGATGCTCAAACTGCACTGTGTTACTCGAAGTGCGAACTGGAGAGTAATCAACAGCCTTTAATTATACCAAAAGCTTCAATGTAAAAAAGCAAATGCCTGGATAGGGATTTTGGAATTTTATCCAGGCATTTACTAAGGGATTTAAGTAGATTTATCTACGTAACTTCAACGTATTATTGCACATTTATAAATCCTAGAGGTTAAGAATGAGTAACGAAATCAAACTAGGTCTTTGCAATCCTCCAGAACCAATTTATCTGTACGTCAAAAACGGTGAAGTCAGCGGTGAATCATTTTTGTGGTACCACTACAACATTGAGCAGGACAAAACGATCCCTGTTCAGCAGCGAGGATTAACTGGTTATTTATCAGAATTGCGTTTGACAGCGAAAGAATACAAGGGCAAGGACAACATGAAGTTAGATATTGTTGTCGCTGCGGATGAGATTTATATCATCAGAACTGGCATAGAAACCAATTTTGCGAAAACATTTCTTTTGTCTGCATCACTTATACAAGACTTCTCTAAACCCCTGATTCTTGCTGTTACTTCTGGCGAAGAGAATACAGTATTTTGTCGGTTATATGATGCGGCTACTAAAGTAAGAATCAGGGCAGAATGGAACCCGAACGCTGACTGGGGAGCAATCATTCACGGCATTCAAACGTTATTAGGTGGGGCACGAACTCAGCCACCGTCTACTGTAGCTCCGCAAGATTTACGAGTCAGAAAAATACGCACTTTGCTTGATTATCCGCTTGATTTAGTCAAGGAATGGTTGCAATTTCAAGATGCTACTAGCCCCAGTCAATTGCACATTAGCAAAGTCAATGAACTAGTCAAAACGATGTGCTTGGCTTAGGCTGCTGATAAAACTGAACACCCGAATCATGCCGAGTTTTCATATCAATGCACAGTAGACAACCTCAACTCATCCCTCTATTATGCAACGCCTACTTACTTGTATTGGTGATGGACATGATGGCATTTGGAATATCATTGACCAACTAGCACCTGATGTCCAACGTCGAGAAGTGCTTGATTGGTTCCATTTGATAGAAAACCTTCACAAAGTTGGGGGTTCGCTAAAACGCTTGAAACAGGCACAAGCTCTCCTCTGGAAGGGTCAAGTTGAGGCGACTAAAGCTTTATTTGCTAATTGTAAAGGAAAACAAGCACAAAATTTTTGTCATTATCTCGATAAACATAGCGATCGCATTATCAACTACGAATATCATCAAGCTGAACAAATTTGTTCAATTGGTTCTGGTTCGGTTGAATCTGCCGTTAAACAGGTTGACCATCGAACAAAAATTTCCGGGGCACAATGGAAACGAGAAAATGTGCCTCAAGTCCTTGCCCATCGATGTGCCTACCTTAATGGATTATTGTCGGTTTGAGCCACTTCAAAAACTGAGATGCTCCCCAGACAATAATTGTTGTCAGTGCCAAGGTAGCCGTAACGGTAGCGAATGAAAGCAAGCCAAGCTTGGATAACATCTGAAAAATTGATTGCAGCTACAAGCTATTTACTTCTTGAGCTTAACAAATAAGATTGCGCTTTAGTGCCTGTAGTTATGTTTTACATGGGCGATACCTATGTTTCCAATGATTTAGCGAATAAGTAGTGCGATCGCTGTCATAACTGCAAAGTTTGTAACAAATGATTGCAGACATCAGCCGATTGACTAAATTTGTGTTGTCTAAACTTGAGTTTTTTAAGAGTTAAAGAGATTTCCCGGAAGTAAGAAAAAAAAGTAAGAAAAAGTTTGATGTTCTTGTTAAAACTATTGTCTAGCAAGGGTTTTAAGAGCCAATGTTGTTTAAGCCTATTGCGCGGTCGAGGCTAGTGCGGGCGATCGTCTAATCTTGCATCAAAAGATTTAGCTCCCTGTAGAACTGCTCCCGGCGCTTCGCAAGCAATAGACCTGCCTTAAAAATAGAGGCTAAAACAACGTAAAATCGTTCCAATATCATTTTCATTGTTCCTTGTGAACGCAGTTTATGGAGTCTCTTGCAAAAGTCCAAATTTGAAACTATTTCTCTGCGCCTGGTATATCTTTGCGTGAGATAAAAAATATTTATGCAAGAGGTCTAATCTCCCCCAGAAAATTTTTCCGCACCTTCTTGACAAATGTGCAATTTTCTTAACTGTCTTAACTGTCCACTTGTATCTAAATTATCTGCTTAAGTTTCTTAACTGTCCTTGCATTATCATAATATTTTGAAATAATTAAAAACTGAAGTGTGCAGAGATAGCCTTCAAAAGGCTTCCATTCTTCATACACCTTAACCAAAAAGCTTTGAGCTAAATACTGTTTACGTTGCTGCAATAGTATTATGCCTGGACTAATTTATTGAGGCGAATATTGTTGTGCGCCCGTTGTACTTTGCATTAGTAAAACGCATTCCCATCAATTTTCAAAATTTAGTAATTTAAAGGGTTTTTAATTATGACAACCACAATATCTACCGCAACACAAAGCAATTACCCCACTACAGGAACATATTACTACCTAATTGCCAAACACAGTGGTAAAGCATTAGCTGTGGATGGAGCGCAGA
>NZ_JCACKA010000133.1:0-15490 GCF_059505145.1 Mojavia sp. | reverse complement strand
CATTAGCTGTGGATGGAGCGCAGACAAAGGATGGAGCAAATGTCCTTCAATGGCCTAACCAACAAGCTGATCACTTCAAATGGAAATTTGAGGCGGTGTAGTTAAGCCTTTTGTTCTTCTTCTCTTAAATAACAACTAACTTTTCTTTAACCGACTTCTAAATTTTTAGGAGTCGTTTTTTCTCTTGATTTCCCCTCGCAAGCGTTCATAGGTGCGAGCGAGCAAGGAAGGGGAGCGGTCGCTCCTCTCTATAACCCTTATAAACAGAGCTTTTGGGCAAGTCAATCAATTTGTGTTTCTGACTGCATTTTCTTAAAACCGCCCAGGACTCGCGTTAATTTCATCATTATTACTTGACAGCAATTCTCATTTTGAAATAAATAGAGTATTAACCCCCATCTTGAAATTCAAAATATAGTACAAAATAACTATTCTTTTGTGAGAGGCGATGCTTGTGGCGAGGGAAGCGATCGCTAAAAAAACAATTTGAGCGATTAATTAAGTATAAATACTCAGGTTATTTACGGTAATTGGCTGACAACGAAAAGGGGAAATCGAGGAAAAAAGTTCTGTTTTGAGAAAAGAAAACTCAAACGAAATAAAAATTTATAACTGTTGTCATCTCAGGTAAAATTGGTAAGTTAAAAATCCACTTCCCGCGTCAAATTATTCCAAGATGACTCAAAACCTACATTCCGCAGGTAAGTCAGGTAAGCAGATAATATTTTCGGCAAGGAGCACCAAGAAACTGGAGAATCCAACGTCGCTCATCAGTAAGATTAGCAATCTGTTTAACGTCAGCGAGCGTTAGCAGATGAATTGACATGAAACACTGAAATACCCAACGGAGAGTAGGAGTGGCAGTCGGCTTACCCAACTGATTACTGATGGTTTGTTTTGCTTTCTCCAGAGCTTGGCGCAGTGCCCTTTGCCCTAAAGTGTAAACTAATAAACACAGACCCATCACCATTGCCAATGCTGCCACCCGTTCGGGAGAGTTAAGGAAGACGCTGGCAGTAAAAAAAAGTGGGTCTTTGAGGAAACGGAAACCCCGTTCGGTAGATTGTTGAGCTTTATACTCCCTGAGCAAGTCATCACTAGTTAGCTCGTTGACATCTATGACATTGGTGGCCAAAATGAAGCGACCTGCGCGTAATTGTTCGGTAGCAATTGCTTCAGGTTTTTGTACGAGGTCAGCACGAATTTGATAACAGTAGTGAGTGGGTTGAGTATTTTTGCTAGGTCTACCTGGTTTGCGGTGACGGCAGTGTTCAAGAATTTCTAAGTCTTGGAGTTGATGAAAGCGCAGCTTGCTGCTCAATAAGTTTGCTGCTTGTAGCGCATCTGCTGCACAAGCAAACTCTTGCTGCGATAACTGTCGCAGTTGAGACTGAGCTTTATCCAGTTGCTTGGCTAGACGTTTTTCTAATTGCTTGAAATCTGCTTGCTTACGAGCCTCACTCTCGACTACTAACCAACGCTGCTTGACTCCAGCATAATCACTACAACACTCAGCAATCCGGTATCCTGTTACTCCACTGTTGACAAGTGCTTCCTGACTCATGTTGTCTAAGAGAAATTGTGCCGTCGCTAAGGTGGCTGGTACTCTTGATAGCCAACGTAAAGAATCCATCTGTTTGATATTTTCTTCACAGTAGAGAGCAGCATCTGCCACAAACAAAGTATCTATCTGCCACTGTTGCCTAAACTCTCGGAGAATCCGCGCAAATGCTGCCGAGTCAGCTTCATTACCATCTGCTACTCTCAGATATAAAGGAATATCTCCATCTCCACTGCATATCAAGTCCACAATAAATTGTTTGAGATCCGGGCGATGATCTCGTGAATAACCATAGGTAATTTCTATTGCTCTTTCCTCTTGTGCGGCTTCATCTGTTGCACTGAGGTATTCTCCATGCACATGAAATGAACTCGAGTCCAGGTGTAAACTATCTGTTTTTACCTCAAACTTTTCGGCTGCTGCTAACGCGACTGTGACGAATACTTGTGTTAGCCCCGCCTCATATAATTTGTCTAACACCCTCCCTAAACGGTCATCATTGAGATGTTCTGGACTTATTCCCTCACCCAATAGATGCTCTGTGGCTTTACCTACAAAAAACTTTTCAAACAGGTACAACGGCGCACTGACAGGCCTAAGCCATTGAGAATCATTGCTTTGACTGCTTGACCTGGTGTGACTATTTCTTGGTGATGAGTGCCTAATATTTGGTTGATTTGCTCTTGCCTTACACATTTGGTCAATGATACCTGCCACTATCCCTTACTTGGTCAATATCTTGTACTCTTATTTCTGATACTAATGGTGTCATTCATCAAAAATACCATCAATATCTTCACTTACCTGCGGAATGTGAGGTGCAAGCGATCGCTTTGCTCTTGCTCGGTCAACTCTGGTACTTCAACAGTAGTAACGTTAATTGTTGCTGAAGCTGGATCTTCTGGAACGGAGATGTCTGAGTTTGGCGATTCTGGGTTGCGAGATGGGGAGATGGTGGCTTTTTTGCGCTTGGGGAATGATTGAGACACGATTTCCCACCTCTGATAATTCAGTAATTCTTGCTCAGAGTGAAGTGCAAATAGATTCTGGGTATGGTGGATCTTTGGGATTGGTGTTTTAAAAACGCTGAAGCTGAGGAGGTAAGAGAATTGATGAATTTAGAGTCAAGCATCTTCTTCGTTTTCTCCGATCTGCTGATATCCAAACAAATCGTTAGGAGTGCATCGCAAAGCATCACACAACTTTGCGATTCTCTCAAACCATTCAACCCCACTGCGATTATTTTCCCAGTTACGAACAGTGGTTTCAGTAACCCCAACTAAATCGGCCAATTCCCGTTGTGTGAGGTCAAGTCGTTTTCTTAATTCAGCTACACGCGACATTGGTATTTTACCCATAAAGAGACTTATATCAATAGTCTAACGAAAAAGTCTTTGCGTAAATACATTGACGCGTAAAGTTCTTTACGGTAAAATTTTTATAAAGAAAGCGCCCCCGACTGCGAATCTAGAGCGCTTTCTAGTCCTTTTACAGAACTTATCAATTATGACTCATGCAATATACACTCATCAACAGCTGCACCTGAAATCTATTGCCCGTCTGAAGCAAATCTACAGCGAAATCGCCTGCACAGTCGAAGTAAGCGACAAACGCTGCAAGGATGCTTGGATTAGCGCAATCATCACTCACCAGTCCGCCCAGCTTCAGAAGGTTGACGAACAAACCATCGCCCAAGCCGAACTGAACCGCCACATCGCAGACCAAGCCCAAGTCGTAGCACCCGAAGAACTAACGATAGTCGAAATATCCTTCTACGACCAGGAATATTACACCGGGGACAAACTCATAGCTGCAATCACCCATGATGCCGATGACTTTGCGACGCAACGCTGGGTGGTGATAGTGAACGGTGCGGAAGTCCATCGTGCAGCCACCCCAATGCAGTGCCACCGCTACATCTGTACACACTACAAAGCTGGCACATTACCAGTGCAAGAAGAAGCAGGGGGGCAGGGCGCAGGGAGCAAGGGAGAACAAGATTACCAGCAATACGTAGCACCAGTACAGGACAAAGAATTAGCTACCACTGGTAACGAAATCATGGTGCAGATATTCAACCAGTGCGAAAACTACGGGTTGGAATTGCTCGTTGATGGTATTTACCGGGATGATGTGAAATTGGGCGAAGTCGGCTGCACAGAGGGCAAATGGTGGGTCATCCGCGCTTCTTCAGACATTCAGCAGAAGGTAGCGTGTAGTTCTGCAATGGAGTCAGTGCGATCGCTATTGGTGAATTTTGTGTGTTGCGATGAACTCTTGGACAGGGCATTTGACGAACTGACGACTGACGAATGGTGGAGGCTGCTGGAGTACGAGGCAGTGGCAGCGTAAGGGAAAGAGTGGGCTTTGATGCCCACTCCTTACAAAAATAACGATTTACTTGTTTTAAACATAACCAACCGGATTGGGATAAACCTCAGTAATTTTCTCCCAAAATTCCACCAATCCCTTCAATCACCAATTAAATATATGCAACCCATGATCACGATACCCAAAGGCTGGGAGTATCCCCGCTTTACGTTGGGTGAACGCACACAGCAAGGAATTATCGTTGGGCTTGAGTACTACGCCCAAGACACTTTTCTGGCAGAAGAATATGGACAAGGCTGGCGTTATTCTTTGATCCCACATAAGAATTCCCAAGACTTGCTGCATTACCAAGAGCATCAGATAAAAACGCTTTCACGACAAGAATTATTCTCACAAATCACTGCTGAAATTGACGCTCATCAGCAGCAAATAGACGTTCTCAAGCAACAGTTAGCAAATGTAACTGGAGGTAGCACAAATGGCTAAATCACAGAATAACTTTTCCGAATTGACTGCTGCTAATTTATTGCGCTCGTTAAGCTGCCGTGGAGGTTGTGCGCCATTGCATACTATCAAGTTTTCTAATGTGGCTATTCAATATTTGCTCGATAGAAAGCTTGTGAAAGTGCAAAACACTGGCTGCGGTTTTCTGTTGGAAATTGTTGAGGAAATGCAATAACAACTCAAACAATTCAAAATGCAAAATGCAAAATTCAAAATTAAGACGAACAGCGCAAAATCAAGCCCTTATTAATTAAATACCCCAATTTTCAAATAATTTGGAGAAGCTTGTACTCAAAATGAATCACTTCAAAATCGGTTCTTTTCATTTTGAATTTTGAATTCTCAATTTTGAATTGAATTCGTAGGAGCAATAAAATGTCTCATCCTAATTTGCATACATTAATTGATGCGGCTCAATTATTTATTGAAGAGATAGCCAAACACCCAGATTTTAAAGCCCTTGATTATCAACCTGCTTTAACAATTGGGGATGCCCAAACTGCGCTGTCTTACTTAAAGCACGAACTGAAGGTCAATCAAAAATCTTCTGTTGGATCGGAAAGTTCTGCTTAGGGAAAAGCGACTGCCTGAATGAGTGCTTTTATTCAGGCAATCGCCACTGACTTCAAGATACATTTCACCTAAATATTCCATTATGCCACACCATTCCTAAAATTAAAGAGCCATAACTGTGAAATTTGAAATCAATCAGATTGTTGAAGTCGTCGATGGTAAACCTGTTGTTCTTTCTACTGAAATCAGAGTATTAACACCATCTGATGATTTGTATTCTTTAGCTAGAGATTGCATTGAAGAACACGATGATTACGAGTTTATTCAACGCAATCAGTACTCTGGTTACAGAATTAAGAATAACAAACGCCGCAGATACACCATAGTTCTCATTCCTCAACAAGACAGATTAATTATTTGCTCCCAAATCAAGACAGACACTATCAGTAAACTATTCCCCTACTTGTGGGAGACAGCGATTACCAGCGTTGAAGAATTGCACGATTTCTTTGCAACCTGGAACAACCCTTCGGGAATTCAAAATGCAAAATTAAAAATTAAAAATTGAAGAGTCAATCTGAGTTTTGCATTTTGAATTTTCAAATTAAGGGAGCTTGTATTCAAAACAAATCATCACTACATGATGTTTCTTCCTAATTTTGCATTTTGAATTTTGAATTTTGAATTGAAAAGAGGTCAACATGAGTACTGAAATTAAACTAGGTCTTTGCAATCCTCCAGAACCAATTTATTTGTATGTTAAAAACGGTGAAGTCAGCGGTGAATCATTTTTGTGGTACCACTACAACATTGACCAGGATAGAACAATTCCTGTACAACAACGTGGTTTAACAGGTTATTTATCAGAACTGCGTTTGACAGCGAAAGAATACAAAGGGAAGGACAATATGAAGTTAGATATTGTTGTCGCTGCGGATGAGATTTATATCATCAGAACTGGCATAGAAACCAATTTTGCGAAAACATTTCTTTTGTCTGCATCACTTATACAAGACTTCTCTAAACCCCTGATTCTTGCTGTTACTTCTGGCGAAGAGAATACAGTATTTTGTCGGTTATATGATGCGGCTACTAAAGTAAGAATCAGGGCAGAATGGAACCCGAACGCTGACTGGGGAGCAATCATTCACGGCATTCAAACGTTATTAGGTGGGGCACGAACTCAGCCACCGTCTACTGTAGCTCCGCAAGATTTACGAGTCAGAAAAATACGCACTTTGCTTGATTACCCACTGGATTTAGTAAAAGAGTGGTTGCAGTTTCAAGATGCTATTAGCCCCAGCCAATTGCACATTAGTAAAGTTGATGAACTAGTGAAAACAATGTGCTTTGCTTGGGCTGCTGATAAAACTGAACACCCGAATCATGCCGAGTCTTCATATCAAAAGCAAGTGGTTGATACAGTTGCTCAGGGAGTTGATGAGTTGGTGGCAATCAACGAGTGGATGCAGCAGTTACAAGGGGCAAAAGTAGGAGCAGCTTGAAGAATACAGAAGCCAGAGAGCGTTAATATTCTGGCTTCTTCTCATCAATTCATTACACAGGTTTATCCCATGAAACTCATCGTTACTGTAGTTGAAAGAATCACTAGTGAGGCTCATATCAATATTCCTGATGGGCTGAACGAATCAGCAATCAAGCAGTACATAACAGACCGATATAACTCTGGGGAAATTCTGACTGATTTGAATATTTTTCAGGTTGACTTTGAATCTATCAGCGCTCGGATTATTCACAAGCTCCAACAATCAGAATAAATCTCACTGCTGAATATTCTCTCTATATCAAATATCGGAGAGTTGCAAATGACCAGACAATTTACTGACTTAGACAACTACACCTGCCATCAAATCGCTAATATTCTTTCGCTGAATCTATCAACTATTCGTTTGTGGGTGCATCGGGGTTGGCTCAAAGCGAATAAGCGCTATCCCAAGCATTACGAAATTAGAATCTGGCATCTCAAACAGTTCCTTGAAAATCCACCACAGCAAATCAAAAAACGCATTGCTGCTCTTGACACCGAAGCCATCAATTATCTTTTGAAGGGAAAAGCGTAATGGAAGCAATCACCGAGTTAGAAAAATGCTGGTTTCTCTCGCCACCTTGGGGTCAAGAAATACCACCCGTTGAGGTCAATTTGTTGGAAAAAGTCTATCTTAAGGGACTCAGGACATTTGGTTACTGTTGCGGTGTGCAGTGGTATCGGGATTCTTGGAATTACATTATCGAGATTAAAGACGACGTTATACACGCAACAAAACATCAAATTCTTGGTACTGGTCGGCTAAAGGACACCAATCTGAAAAAACCAACTTTTATGTTGGGCGAGTGTGTGCTGTTGAGTTCTTGCGATCGCCCGACAAAGCAAAGGTTAGTTTTGGGGATTGGGCTTGTTCATACTTCCTGGTTTTATCTGGTCGAAGTGGTATCCCCTGCTATTCCTCAACCAAACACTATGCCCAGTCGCTTTTGTTTGGTGCGGGAAGAGGATTTAGTACGGGTGAATGTCTGATTTATCAACTGTTTGAGCAATACTCAAAGGATTAATTATGTTGACACATTTATGGCGTGACTCTGAAATTAATCAAATGGCTCAAGACGGGGAAGTAAGAAAGTATGCTATCCCCAAGGGTTATGTGAATGCTTCTCAAATGGCTAAAGCTAATAAGAAATTATTGGCTGATTACATGAGACTGAAGTCTACAACCGAGTATTTGCAAGCACTTGTCCACGATATGGGAATCCCCATATCGTCACTTGTCATCGAAATATCAGGGCGTGCTAGCTCTCAAGGGACTTGGGTTCATCCAGAAATCGCCATTGATATAGCTCGCTGGGTGTCTGTCGAGTTCCGCGTCTGGGCCAACAGAACCTTGACAAAAGTGATGATCGCTGAGGCACAAATACAACCAATTCCTCAACCACCTACCCCTGCCCTTCCTCCTGTTGAGCAACGCTTGCAAACTTTGGTGGACGCAATGAAAACTTTAGCTGACCTCACCGGGGGCAGACTCAATCCTTACATTGAGCAGCATTTTAAAGACTTTGCCGCAAATCTCTTGGCTGAACACAACAGAAAATTGCTAACCCCTTCAGAAGAGCGCTGGTTAGGCGTGGTCAACTTTGCAGAGAGTGAGCTTGGTAAAAAAGTCCCTCTCAGTGGTTCCCATTACCGGGGACATCTGGGGACATGGGTTCGCACGTTTTACCCCCAGTTGGGATCTCGCCAAGAAAACCGCCTCGTCAATGGCACTCAGCAATCAGTTTATATCTATGCTTGCCATGACCCAGTTGTTGCATCGGGGCTGACTAAAGCAATCGAGGAGTTTTTCGCACACCCGAACCCAACTGCGGCACTCAAGCAGGCTGGGGCTTTCACTAGCAAAAAGCAAATGACGTTGGTGAAAAAGTAAGAGCGACCGCTAGAGAGAGAATGCGATCGCAACAGACAAATGGGTGTTGTGTATGTGTTCGCTACCAAAATAACACACCTGTTTACAAAACTTAAAAGTTAACTAGGTACATGAAGTGCTGCGACAGGTTCATACATCAACAGGGGAAAAATTATGGATGCAATCACTTTCGATGAAAGTCACCCCAGTCCATTTGACCAAATTAAACAAGTTGATAGTGATGGGAGTGAGTATTGGCTAGCTACAGAATTGTTAACACTACTGGGTTATCAAACTTGGAAAAGAATCAAGGACACCGTTGAAAGGGCAAAAATCAGCGCTAAAAATTCCGGCTTAGACCAATCCCACCATCTGGTCGATGTCGTCCAAATGGCGCAAATTGGGGCTTCTCAGGCATTTCGGGAAGTGCTGAAAGATTATAAGCTCTCACGACACGCCTGTTATTTGGTGGCAATGAATGGCGACCCCCGCAAAAGTGCGATCGCTGCTGCACAAAATTACTTTGCTGTTAAAACTCGTGAAGCAGAGTTAGCCCCGCAAACCTCAGAATTACTTGCACAACTCTGGGAAAAGCTCCAACAGCAAAGCACGGTAATCGAAGAACAAGGCAAGGCGCTCGCTCAGTTGCAATCCCAAATTCAAAACCTACTGCCACCATCAACCGACTTCATACCCCCTGGTTGGGATGCCGAGGTATGGCGATCGCTCCCCCCGCAGGACAAGCGCCACTTCCGTTATATCTTCCGTCGTCGTAACTTCCGACCATCAGGGCAAGGCAAAGATAAATCACTCGCCTTACCAGCTGCCATCACCCAACAGATTCAGCACAAGCAACGGACGGAAGTACAGCAGTTGATTGGTGAGGTGTCGCCCGAAGAACAAGAGCGTTTAGAAGCAGCAAAACAAGAAGCATTGAAACAACTCTGGTCACAGGGAGAACAGTAATATGCAACAACTCAATCTGTTTGATGAACCCGCCCCAGTTTTACCCGTTACCTACTACCCCGACTTTCTGACCATCCAAGAGGCAGGCGTACTTTATCAGCACTGCAAACAACTCGAATGGCAGCAGAATCACATCAGAATGGTGGGCAAGATTATTCCCGTGCCTCGTCTTGAGTGCATTTATGGTGATAGGGGATGTGATTACCTCTATTCCAATAGCGTGTTTTTGAAGCCCCTGCCCTGGACAGAACCACTAGCCGACCTCAGAGATAGGATTACTGCTGCCACCGGCTACAGTTTCCGCATCGTCATTGGGAATCAGTACAGAAGCGGCCAAGACTCGATAGGGTGGCACAACGATAATGAATCTTCGATGGGGGTTAACCCAGCCATTGCATCTATCAGTTTGGGCGCAGCACGAAAATTTCAGATTAAACCAATCAGTGGAAAACCGACAGACTTCTGGCTGGAGCATGGCAGTTTGCTTGTGATGCACCCAGGCTGTCAGTCCACACATCTGCATCAGGTTCCAAAAACAAACAAAGTAGTTAGCACTCGAATCAATCTTACTTTCCGACCACACACCGGGGGGAGCAGGTAAAGACAAATGGTTCTGATGTGCGGTTAATCAAAAGCTTTTTCACGGACACAATAATTCGATTTATTTTACTCAGAAGGAGTCAAATCATGGGGGAAGCAAAACGCCGCCGCTTATTAGATGCCAACTACGGCAAGGCTAAAATGCCTGATTGTTTGGCAGATAAGAAAACTCAATTTTTGGATAAGCAGACTGATTTAGAGATTATGACTTTTTTTGATTGTCGTAGTTTCATCCCTGGAGAACGAACACAACATAGCTTGGTTTTCACCTCGCATCCCAAGCACAACAATGCTCGTCATGCATTTGTTGAACATCAGCAACAAGTTATGCCTGCGTTAACTCCACTGATTCAAACACACCCGAAAGGCTGGATTACTCAACATTACGATTGTCGAACAGATTCTACACAGTGGGGATATGTCAGAGCGAATAGTTTGGCATTTACCCATCTTCAAACAGAAGTGTTTTCTGGATTGATAGGAAGAATAATCAGTGATGCTATGCGAGTTGCTTTGGAATCTTGGAGTTTTGAAGAGTCAAATATATTGATTCCCGTCATCGCCATGAGCAATTATCACGAGGATTCGAGTTGGTTGTATTGCATTTGAGCTAAGGCTTACTGGGTAACTGGAGCGACGTTAAATAAGACTTCAACGTTTTCTAATTATCCAGTTTTTGGCACAAAATCAACGATTTGTAGAAAATATTCATCCGCTTGATTGTTGATTGACTTTCGCTTACCTGCTGTATAATAAACTCGCTCTTAGTTCAGGTGTACTATCAAATCCATTCAACAGTTTCCCTAACTCAGGAGAAATAGATGCTCACTACAAAAAGCCCAATGCTCGTTAATTCATAAACAAGAACTCAGAACTCAAGAGTCAGAAATCAGAATAAGCAAGTTGGAAATGCAATATCGTTACTGAATTAAACACCGCTAAATCATCCATTCACTACACTTTTCTTACTTCTTCTTCAAAGCATTTTACCCAATTCAATTCTGACTTCTGACTTCTGAATTCTGGCTTCTAGCCCTAGCACTTTGCTTTTCAGTGGTACGTATGCGCGATACTGCTTACTTTTTCATGCCTAAAAATATTGGAGGGGAAATATGGAAGCTTCAAACAATCACGCTTTAGCTCCAAATCATTGGCAAGAATGGGTTATTGATTCAGGTGTTGACCCAGATCTGGTGAGATTAAATGTCCGTTCTCTGGGTGGCGATGAAGTATACGAATATCTGTTGTATGCCCTGCCCCAAAGCGCCAGACGAAACGATGGACGGTTACGAGAAGGAGACTTGAGACGATACTCTCACATAAATAGTGCATGGTGGGCAAGTGGACTTGACCCTCATAACGATTGGCTGCCAATGGATTGGGGAAGGATGAAGCCCGACAACCCCCGTTTTGAATGGGACGAACAAACCCAACAGTACACCGAAAAGCCCATCAAGTACGAATCCCCACCTAAAACCCCCAACCGTGTCACTTATCTGCGAGTGTCGTTACACATCTGGAAGTTGGTATCCCTCCGTTATGATGTGCCGATGCCAGAACTAATCACGATCACCGAATCAGGCGAAGCATTGGGATTTTGGGCTTGGGTGATGGCACACCCCCAAATTCCTGTATTTCTTACCGAAGGAGAAAAAAAGGCTGGTTGTCTTTTATCGTTGGGCTATGTAGCGATCGCACTTCCTGGGATTTGGAATGGTCGAGTTGGCAAGTCAGATTTCGAGCGACTGCACCCTGATTTAGTCCCGATGGCACAACAGGGGCGAAAGTTCATCATTCTGTTTGATTACGAAACCAAGCCTAAAGCCAAACAACACGTTTTTCAAGCAACTCGCCGCACCTGTCAAGTTATTCTCGAACTTGATTGTCAATGTGAAGTTGCAATTTTGCCAGGGCCAGAGAAAGGCATTGATGACTGGGTTGTGGCTCTGGGCAACAAAGCAGAAAAAGCAGTATCAACGATGATTGCTGATGCTCTTACCCTGCAAGAATATCGGCAAAGATTTTTCGTCAATCGCTCAAGAGGACTCAACAAGTATAAGCCGAATATTACCGTCAATACTCGTTATCTATCCCAAGTCATCCATACATTACCAAAATCAGGAGTAGTTTGTTTAGCCTCTGATATGGGGACTGGTAAAACTGAACTCTTGGCTATTCTCAGAAAAGAAAACCCCGAACTCAGCTTTTTGAACAACGGGCATCGGGTTAATCTGTTGAAGAACCTGAGCGATCGCCTGCAAACTGCGATGTATTCTGCTATATCCTGTGGCGATTGGTCAAAAGCCAAAGCCCTCAGCATCACTGTAGATTCATTGTATAAAATGGCGAATGATTTGCAGGCTTACGACATTCTATTTATAGACGAAGCCTGTCAATATGTAGCTCACTTGCTAAAGTCCAAAACCTGCAAGGAACATCGGGGAGCTATTTTGGAGGTATTGGAGTATCTCGTCTACAACGCAAAGTTAGTAGTTCTGGCAGATGCTCACCTTGATGATTTGACGATTGATTTCTTCATGAAAATGCGATCAGAGGGCGAAAAGCCATACATCATCAAGAATGAGTATCGCTCAGGTGGTCGTCAGGTTCATTGGTATGAGGGGCCTAATAGTAGCGCAATAGTCGCTGTGTTTCACGCTCAACTGATGTTAGGTCAGAAGTTGATGCTGGTGAGCGATTCTAAACGCTTTATCAAAAAGTTGGAACGTGCTTTGAATGGACTTGAGCCATTGCTTGATGATGATACACCAGAGTCAGAATCAGACCAACAGATAAAAGTCTGGGCTATTCATTCAGACAATAGCGGTAGTGAGGAGAATGTTATCTTCATCAGGGAGATTAACGTTGCAATTAAAGATATTGATGCACTGTTGACCACTCCCAGTCTCGGCACAGGTGTTGACATTTCCACGTATCATTTTGATGCCGTGTTTGGTGTGTTTCACGCTGTGTCCCAATCAGCCACAGAATGCGCTCAACAGTTATGGCGCTATCGTCATAATGTAGCATTGCACGTTTGGGTTGCACCTCGTCCCCCATTTGGTTATGCCGAAACTAATGCTCGTCACATCAAGGAACAGATTCTTCAAAAGAACGAAATGACGGCGTTTTTAATCCGCATCGATAAAGAAACGGGTAAGCGTGGAGCAGAGAAAGACTGGGCATTGGACACCAGCTGTCAGATTGAGGCACAAAGGAACTGGTCTATCAATAATTTACGGTCGGATCTGCGATCGCTTCTTGAGGAAATGGGCAATACGATTGTGTCAGCAGGTGATAGCGTTGATGAGGGAACTTCTAGGTGGATGAAGGCGGCAGGGGTTGCTATAGATGAGGAGCATTATCGCAAAGTGGCCAATGCCAAGGATATTGACAGGAGAACATATACCGCACGGCAGCACCAAGATTACCTCAAGCCAGAAGAAGCATTAGAGTGTGAGAAGTTTCGTATTCATGACACCTACGGCATGAGCGTTACCCCTGAGTTGGTCGAAAAAGACGATGGTGGGCGGTTAATTAAAAAGATTGTTGCATTGGAAGCAATCTTAGCCCAGCCAGGAGAAGCCATCAGTGACGAACATGGGCGGGAGTTCGTTACGCCGCCGGATGTAGTGGCCGAACGAGATAAGTCGGAACGCGATCGCCTTGCCGTTTGTACAGACTGGGGTAATTATTCCACGTCTTGGCTTATGCGTCATCGGCTGGGATTGAGGGCAGTGTTGACGGATTTAATCGATGGGGTTGAGATCAAAGGGGATGAGGCGATGATTGAAGCATTGGCAGATTTCTCCAAACGCAATGTACCGCACATTAAAGGTATTCTCAACTTGACCATCCCGCTTGATGAAACCCCAGTGTGGATTTTGAGCCAGTATCTTTTACAACTTGGGTTGTCTACTGAGTCGAGGCGGCCTGTTGAGGATGGCAAACGAGTTAGGTACTATCGACTGAATACTGATGATGTGGTGTTTGCAAAGCAGGTTTTGGAGTATCGGCAACGGCAGAGGGAGGAGAAACAAAAGAGGCGGCAGCAAGAACAGGACAAACACGCGGCTCATGCAGCTAGGATGCAGTCTATGTATGGCATTAACACTCCGTCCAACCCCCCTACTAATGAAGATGGAAGTAATAATTGGGGGGGTGTGGACGCGGCACTTGAAGCTGGGGAAGCTGGGGAAGCTGGGGAAGAAAGAGAGTTGTTAAACGACTTTTCTCTCCCCCCGCTGCACCTCTCCCCCTGCTTCCCCTGCTCTTTTTTATTGGGGGGTGTGGACGGACAAGATAGCCTAAGTGATTCTTGGTGGCAGCAGGTTAAATATTATGCCCAATTAGTGATTCAGAGGGTGGAGTATGGGGTGGAATCGGTTAAAGAGTTCCTTAGTACCCTAACGAGTGATGAACGTTGGGGCACGATGCTGGAGTTTGATGAGGTTGAGCCTCTTAAATTTGGCCAGTTGGTTGCAGATGCTCCCGATTGGGTGCAATGGATGGGGTGATTTGTTGGGTTATGAAGGCGATCGCGCTTTTGTCAAAGATGTAATCGTACTCAGACTGGTATAACAATTCAACTAGTTTGTTTATCAATGTCATTTCCCCTTGGGGCTAAGGGAAATGGTATCAAGAGTGTGCGCGTTATTTGTTGAGGCAAGCTGTTTTTGAGCAATCTTATCGCGCTCTTGTGCAGGGAAAGACAAATAAGTAAATGTATTCGAGGTGGCTTAGTAGTAATAAATACTCGTAACTCCTCTGAACTTCCCCTGCACAAGAGCTTGATTTGGTCAGCCGAAGTCTACAATGGAGCCGTAGACTTTAGCCGAATGGCACTAAGTTAAGCGCAAACTCCTGATCTAACTGGCTTGGAGGGTGTGGGAAAGCAAGAAGATGTGGAACTCCTTGAGCAACTAAAGTTTAATTGTCTTAAACACTACACCCAGCACACTACACCCAACACCTTGCCCAGACGAGGTTTCACGTTTTCTTAGTGCCATTCGACTTTAGCCTCTGAGATGTAATCAAATGATTGCACTTTAGAGAGGAGCGCAATCGCTCTCGACATGGTGCGTATTTTCGTTGAATTCCAGACGAGTGCCTTTTTTGTTTCTTTTTCAAAGCGTCGAGATCACCTTAAACAAGAGTCACACCACCAGATAAGATATGTTCAATACCGCTGACTGTCAAAACATTTGTACTGGCAGTATTCTTAATCTGGAAGAAGCCATTGACATCAGGTGTTCCAATGGTGTAACTGCCACTACCGAGAACCGGAAGCAGTAAGGTATCGTAGCCTTGACCACCACTTAACTTGGCAGTTCCGAATCCAACGTCAAAGATATCCTTTCCTTTGCCTCCATTAATGAAGATATTAGAAACAGATCCATTTTGATTGGCACTTTCAATCGGATTGCCTTGAGCGTTTAAACCGCTAATTTTCCTTGCTTTGAACAAGTCGTCACCAGTCCCACCATCAATGCCAACGACATTGACACCATTGCCCTCGATTCCTACAGTAGTACCGTAGCCGATAATTTGGTCATTGCCGTTACCTGCACTGATGCGCCCGGCAGTATTGGAGATGCCG
>NZ_JCACKA010000132.1:0-18959 GCF_059505145.1 Mojavia sp. | reverse complement strand
TTTTAATTAACCGCCCCCCATCATCTTGCTCAACCAGTTCAGGGGTTACGCTCATCCCGTAGGTGTCATGAATGCGGAATTTCTCGCACTCTAATGCCTCCTCTGGCTTGAGGTAATCTTGGTGTTGCCTCGCGGTGTAAGTTCTCCTGTCAATATTTTTAGCATTGGCAACTTTGCGATAATGCTCCTCATCGATGGCAACCCCTGCTGCTTTTATCCACTTGTGCGCCCCATCATCAACACCATCACCTGCTGACACAATGGTATTGCCCATTTCTTCCAACAGCGATCGCAGGTCAGCCCGTAAATTATTGATTGACCAATTGCGCTGTGCTTCAATCTGGCATGAAGTATCCAGTGCCCAATCCTTCTCTGCTCCACGTTTACCCGTTTCTTTGTCGATGCGGATTAAAAACGCGGTCATTTCATTCTTCTGAAGAATCTTTTCCTTGATATGACGAGCATTGGTTTCGGCATAACCAAAGGGAGGACGAGGTGCAACCCAAACGTGCAATGCTACATTATGACGATAGCGCCATAACTGTTGAGCGCATTCTGTGGCTGATTGGGACACAGCGTGAAACACACCAAACACGGCATCAAAATGATACGTGGAAATGTCAACACCTGTGCCGAGACTGGGAGTGGTCAACAGTGCATCAATATCTTTAATTGCAACGTTAATCTCCCTGATGAAGATAACATTCTCCTCACTACCGCTATTGTCTGAATGAATAGCCCAGACTTTTATCTGTTGGTCTGATTCTGACTCTGGTGTATCATCATCAAGCAATGGCTCAAGTCCATTCAAAGCACGTTCCAACTTTTTGATAAAGCGTTTAGAATCGCTCACCAGCATCAACTTCTGACCTAACATCAGTTGAGCGTGAAACACAGCGACTATTGCGCTACTATTAGGCCCCTCATACCAATGAACCTGACGACCACCTGAGCGATACTCATTCTTGATGATGTATGGCTTTTCGCCCTCTGATCGCATTTTCATGAAGAAATCAATCGTCAAATCATCAAGGTGAGCATCTGCTAATACTACTAATTTGGCGTTATAGACCAGATACTCCAACACTTCCAGAATAGCCCCCCGGTGTTCTTTACAGGTTTTAGATTTGAGCAGGTGAGCCACATATTGACAAGCTTCGTCTATGAATAAAATGTCATAAGCCTGCAAATCATTTGCCATTTTATACAAAGAATCTACGGTGATGCTGAGGGCTTTGGCTTTTGACCAGTCGCTGCAGGATATGGCAGAATACATCGCAGTTTGCAGGCGATCGCTGAGGTTTTTGAGCAGATTAACCCGATGCCCGTTGTTCAAGAAACTGAGTTCGGGGTTTTCTTTTCTGAGAATAGCCAAGAGTTCAGTTTTACCAGTCCCCATATCAGAGGCTAAACAAACTACTCCTGATTTTGGTAATGTATGGATGACTTGGGATAGATAACGAGTATTGACGGTAATATTCGGCTTATACTTGTTGAGTCCTCTTGAGCGATTGACGAAAAATCTTTGCCGATATTCTTGCAGGGTAAGAGCATCAGCAATCATCGTTGATACTGCTTTTTCTGCTTTGTTGCCCAGAGCCACAACCCAGTCATCAATGCCTTTCTCTGGCCCTGGCAAAATTGCAACTTCACATTGACAATCAAGTTCGAGAATAACTTGACAGGTGCGGCGAGTTGCTTGAAAAACGTGTTGTTTGGCTTTAGGCTTGGTTTCGTAATCAAACAGAATGATGAACTTTCGCCCCTGTTGGGTCATTGGCACTAAGTCAGGATGCAGTCGCTCGAAATCTGACTTGCCAACTCGACCATTCCAAATCCCAGGAAGAGCGATCGCTCTGGTGTATTTACGCAAGCCTTAAATTGGAGTTAACTTGCTAAACTTGCCTTGTGTAAGTAAGAGAAAGTACGCAAACTGTATCTGTGCGGCAATTCTAGAAAAATCGGAGTAATGTCAGACTCTAGTTATATCTTTTGTTCCTCACATTTTGATAGGTTTAAAACCCAACGTTTGGCTAGTGACAAGCTGGAGCTTATTTTATAGGCTCAGAATAACTATTGTAAGTCTTTAGTTTTGCAAATGTAGAGTGGGTGAATATTTATTATGAGAACTTTTAGGGAACTTTTGGGTATTGCAGATATGGAGGATTGGTGAAAGACTGGTGCTGATGCAGCATTTGTTAACAATTACATGCTCCAAAAGCACAAACTTAAGGTTAAACGTAAATAAATATTTCTCTTTGCTAGTAGTTAAATAATCGTTAATAATTGCTGTAATTAAAGATGGGTAAGCTATAGGGAGTTTTAGGCTAAGATTTTGATATTCGCTTAATCTGAGCTACTATCGTAAATTTACTGAATACTGTTAATATCAATCTGGAATCAGGTTTTGTGCATTTGTAGCTTTGTATAGACACTAGTTGGAATAACCGCTATGCACATTAGTATTGCAGACGACATTAAAAAACGGTTTCACGCAGCTTGTGCTTTACGTAGTTGAAGATGAATCAAGTAGTAATTCCTCATGATTAAAAGTACTCAAAATTTTGTTCTCCGCAGGTTGTTTTATCAAGGGCTGAATTTTGATAAAACGGCTAAAACTCAGTTTTGATAATCAATCCACGCTTTCTTTAACCTATGGTGGTAAGCGAAGTTTTTAGTCTCAAACAGGCTAAAGTTATTGAGAATAGTGTCAATATTTGAATTGTGATACTTGCTCCCTTGTAATCGCAGAGTGAAAAATACGGATTCAAGGCATCAAATCCATGTCAGAGTTGGTTTATAGAAATACCAAGATTTTTAGATTAACCTAATGTGATTAATTATGACTAATAAGATTTATGCGCTACTAGTTGGAATTGATGAATATGATTCAAATTCAATTAGTTTACCACCACTTTTAAAAGGATGTGTTAATGATATTTCAGCAATGGAACAATATTTAAAAGCAAGAGTTACACAGGAAGGTTATAAATTATATTTGAAGACACTTAAAAATCAAGAAGCAACTCGTGCAGCTATTATTCATGAGTTTCAGAATCACTTGCGTCAAGCTAAGAGCAGTGATACAGTTCTGTTCTACTTTAGTGGGCATGGATCTCAAGAGCAGTCACCAGAAGAGTTTGTGAATTTAGGGCTAAATCCGCTCAATGAAACCCTAGTCTGTTATGATAGCCGCACTGCTGAGAGTTGGGATTTAGCCGATAAGGAATTGGCAAAACTTATTGCTGAACTTTCAGAAAACCAACCACATATATCTATTATTCTGGATTGCTGCCATTCGGGTTCTGGTACTAGAGATACATTACAAGAAACAGGTGTACGCCTTGCAGCTATAGATAAGCGAAAGCGTCCTGTAAATAGTTTTATCTTTAAACTTGAAGAATTAAATACACTATCTGTCTCTGGTAACAGCGAAGCTCATCCCTCTGGCTGGAAAATACCCAGAGGTCGTCATATTCTTCTTAGCGCTTGTCAAGCTACTCAGAAGGCAAAGGAAATTGATAGAGATCGTCAAAGACGGGGAGCTTTTTCTTACTATTTATTAGATACATTGCATCAAGCTAAAGGAAATCTCACCTATCGAGATTTGTTAGGACGGGCAAAAGCCATAGTAAGTAGCCAAGTTATCGATCAGTCACCTCAACTTGAAGTAAATAGTTTAAACGATGAAAATCAATTTTTCCTGAATGGTGCGCTCGCAGAACGTACTCCCTATTTTATGGTTAGCCATGACAAACAATATGGTTGGGTCATTGATGGTGGTTCTATTCATGGAATACAAATTCCTTCTGGGGAAGAAACAACTTCACTAGCACTCTTTCCCTTTGATAGTCATACTGAAGACCTACGTCACTCATCTAAATCTATTGGTACAGCTAAAGTAACTCAAGTATTGCCATCTGTAAGTAAGGTTGAGATTACTGGTATTGAAGACTTGGCTCATCAGTCAACCTTTAAAGCCGTTATCACTAGTCTACCATTACCACCTTTAGGGATTTACTTAGAAGGAGATGAAGAGGGGGTAAATTTTGCACGGATTGCAATTCAGTGTATGCCTCCTGACAACAATCCCTCAATCTATGTTCGTGAAGAGCAGAACAAAGATAGCAAAAATATAAGGTATCGCCTGCTGTGCCGTAATAATCAATATGTAATTGCCCGATTTCAAGATGACCGCCCTCTAGTTGCCCAGATTGATGGTTACACCCTAGAGAATAGCCAAAAAGCAATTCGACGCTTAGAACATATTGCTCGTTGGGAGGTAATTGCTGAACTCGGAAGTTCGGGTAATGGTCTGATTAAATTAGACGATGTGCAGATGGAATTTATTTTTAGAAATGAGAAATATAACGAATTATTTCAACAATTAAAGGATATGCGTGTGGAGTATAAGGAGACAGATGGAGAAATAAAGGATCGTGGATTTCAACTTAAACTCACTAATAATAGTAACCAGACGCTTTATTGTGCTTTGCTCGACCTGGGAGAGCTTTTTGATATCTCGAACCTCACTAACAATTTTTTTGGAGCAGGTGTTGTAAAGCTGGAACCACATGAGACAGCTTGGGCTTTAAATCAAAATCACATAATAACGGAAGTGCCAGATAAATTATGGGAGCAAAAAGTTACGGAGTACGCAGATATATTTAAATTGATTGTTAGTACCTCCGAGTTTGATGCCAGTTTACTAAATCAGGAAGAACTTGATGTACCTTGCATAAGAGATATAGATCGAGGGATTTTCAATAAAAGTACTTTAAATCGTTTGATGAATCGGATTCAAGATCGCGTAGCCAAGGCTGAAAGTCCAGAGTTGCTCGAAGATTGGATTACTAAGCAAGTCAAAATTAGCACTGTGCGTCCTTTGAATACTACCCAAGTTTCTAACAGAGACTCGAAGGATTTAGGTTCAGGGGTTAGGTTACAACCTCATTCTAAATTAAATGCTAATGCTCGCTTAACTACTGAACCTCAAGCTAGTCGTGGTCTAGGAAATGTGGTTTTACCCTCCATTCTGAGGGAAGATTCTCAAATAACTCAAACTGTCCAATTTACTAATAGTCGGGGTACAGATCCAGGGTTAAGTGTGTTGGAACTTACTGATGTGGAGAACCCTGAATCTGTTACTAAAGAAAACCCTTTAAGATTGTTAGCTGATATTTCTTTAGGAGAAAGTGAATACCTTTTATCTATAGCCTATGACGGAGAACTCTACCTTCCTTTAGGTTTAGGAAAAAGCACAGAAGAAGGCAAAACGGAAATTAATATAGAACGATTACCAAATCCATACACTACAGATAGAAGTGTACAAGGCTCTATTTGGATGTGTTTTGTAAAAGTGGTTAATGAAAAACTGGGTCGGAAGTCTCAAGATTATTTTTTAAAAGCAGTTAAAGTCGCTGAAAATCAAACTTTAACTTTTATAGAAGATATCCCAGCAAAGGTCAAAAAAGCAACAAAAATTTTGCTCTATGTTCATGGCATTCTGGGTGATACCAAAGATATGGTCAAGAGTGTTCAACGAGCTAAAATCACTGTAGATGGACAACAACTTGCCCTCAATGAATACTATGACTTAATCCTAATCTTTGACTACGAGAACATTAATACGTCAATCTCAGAGATTGCTCGTCTTTTTAAAGAAAAACTGGCAAAAGTGGGTTTAACAGCTAATCACAGTAAAACTTTACATATTGTCGCTCATTCAATGGGAGGGTTAGTTTCTCGTTGGTTTATTGAGCGAGAAGGAGGTAATCAGATTGTTCAACACCTAGTAATGTTAGGTACTCCCAACGCAGGTTCGCCTTGGCCAACGGTTCAAGATTTAGCAACATTAGCTTTGGGGATTGGACTTAATAGCCTTTCTAGCGTTGCTTGGCCAGTGAAAATTTTAGGGTGTCTAGTTAGTGCGATAGAAGCAGTAGATGTCACTCTAGACCAAATGAAGCCTAATTCTGATTTTCTCAAAGATTTAGCTACAAGCCTCGATCCAGGTATTCCTTATTCAGTGATTGCTGGTAATACCTCTATTATCCGAGCGGCTACAGAGCAAGAAGGAAAACAAGCTAGTAAATTAAAGCGATTGATACAAAAGTTAGGTACTCAAGTTGTAGAATTTCCTTTCCTTGGTCAACCAAATGATATTGCTGTGGAAGTTAATAGCATTAAGAAACTTCCAGAAGGAAGAAATATTCTTATCAACAAAGAAGTAGCTTGCGACCATTTAACTTACTTTATAGAGCATTCAGAAGGTTTGATAGCATTAAGTGAAGCACTAGCGCCGAAAAAAAAAATTGAGCAGTATATTTCGACCGCTTTAAAGGAAGATGCAGTAATACATACAAGTGAGCAAAAAGAGAGCATCCCGTCCCAACCTCCCTCTGTTATTGAACTAAATTCAACCTTTCAAGAGCAATTAACCCCTACTCAACAGAGCAGCCCAGTTTCATCAACATCTAAATCGAGTCATGAATTTGAGAATAGTTTTGCAATCGTTATTGGAATTAATAACTATAAAGAAAAGCCTTTAAATACGGCTGTTAACGATGCTGAAAAACTTTGTGAAATTCTCAAAGATACGTATGGCTATAAAGTTCAATTGCTTAGAAATGAACAAGCCACTAAAGAAAAGCTAACAGAACTGTTAAAAGACTTAAAAAATAGCCAAATAACTATTGACGATAACAAAGAAAATATTACGAACAAAGACTGTCTTCTCTTCTACTTCGCTGGGCATGGAATTGGTAAAGATCCTTACGACGACAGGGAAGAACTGGCAGGTTTCTTATTACCTCAAGATGCCGTCATTGATGATACAGAAACTTACATAACAATGCAAGAGTGTCATGATGCCCTAATCAAACTCCAATGTCGTCATATGTTGGCAATTTTAGACTGTTGCTTTGCTGGCTCATTCCGATGGGCAAGCCTTACGCGAAAAGCTACTCCTGAAAATGTCACACTCTATAAACAACGCTACGATCGCTTCATTAAAGATCCTGCATGGCAAGTTATTACTTCAGCCGCTCAAAATCAGACAGCCTCGGATTTATTAGGACAGCGAGGGCAAAAAGACAATGGACAACACTCTCCATTTGCTGCGGCACTTTTAGAGGCATTAAAAGAAAAACCCAAAGATTTCTTTAGCAATAACATTATTACAGCAACTAAACTTTATTCATATTTGCGTGATGAAGTTGAGCCACAAAGCGAAGAGCGATACAAACAACAAACCCCAGAAATTTGGCATTTGAAGAAACACGGTAAAGGGGAATATATTTTTCTCTTGCCTGGGTTTGATCCAGATAAACTGGAGAATGCACCAGCCCTAAACGCAGAAAATAATCCTTACCGAGGATTGGAGTCCTATGAAGAAGAACACAGTCACTTATTTTTTGGGAGAGACAGACAGATCAAAAAGCTTTATGAGAAAGTCTATCAACATACTTTCACAGTAGTTGTAGGTGTTCCTGGAACGGGTAAATCCAGCTTAGTCAAGGCAGGATTAATTCCTAATTGGAGAAGGGAGCAGTTAAAGTACTTAGAAGAACAATTAAAGTTGGAGGTATCGCAGGATATAGAAGAGCAATTAGTAAATTTTAAAGAGTTAGATAAACAAGAAAAACACTTAATAGAACAATTAAAAAAAGCAAACACAAGTCAGAAATTAATAGATTGGCAAAAGAAACTAAAAATAGCATCAAGTCAAAATTTAGGAGATTTAAGTGAACTTATAAAAGCTCTATCTGAAACGGAGAAAAGCATAGAGAATATAAAGCAAGAGCAGAATATTATCAAAGAATTTGATAATCAAATAGAAGAAGCAGAAACAATTCAAAATTTAGCGTATTTACAGAGAAAATTAAGAATAAAATCAAGTGATATTCTACGAACTTTAGAAGTTTTACAAGAAATAAAAAATCAAGCAAACTTGCAAAATGTTTTAGATTTAGAAGCAAAGGTAAAAGAAATAACGATAGAAATAAAAAATCAACTAAAACTAAAATTAAATGAAAAAAACAAAAAGTTAACAAACCACTTGAAGGACTTACAAGATCAGTCAAGAGCGCAGTTAAAGGATTTACAAAAGCAGTTAGAAACACAGTTAGATGACTCGAAGAAGCAGTGGTATATTAAAATCCGCATTGGGGAATCTCCAATTAAGGCGTTGAATAATAGCTTAAATCAGATACTTCGTTTTACTACTTCTAAGCAAACTTATGAGCAACCAGAGGAAAATAAAACTACTTGGTTCAACAAAATACTTAACTGGTTGTTTGGGGAGCCTAATACATCGGGTACGAGTCAAAAACAAACCAAGAAACTTGACGACAAATTAGTTGAATGGAAAAATCATAGTCTTAAGTGGCTTGGTGATAAGCGGCTGTTAGTAATTGATCAGTTTGAAGAACTAATTACCCTTTGTCAAAATGAGGAAGAGCGAGAAAATTTTCTTAATTGGCTTGCACAGACAATTGAGAAAAATTCAGAATGGTTACGGATTGTATTGACAGTACGTTCAGATTTTGAACCGCAATTTCAAAACTCTGTCCTCAAGCAATATTGGACAGAAGCTAAGTTTGTTGACCTAGACATAACTCGATCAGAATTACAACAGGCGATAGAAAAACCCGCTATAGTAAAGGCGATAAATTTTGAATTAGACAAGGAGTATAACTACTTAGTAGATAAGTTGCTGGATGAGGTAGGGCAAATACAAGGAACACTGCCTTTAGTCTCTTTTATCTTACATCAGCTTTACTATAAGCTTTCAGAGAAAAATGAATATGAAAGTCGCACTCTTACCCTAGAAGATTATCAAGAACTAGGTGGGGTGACAGAAGTACTAACTAAAACATTGGAATCACAATATGAGGAATTTGTTCCGCCAAATCGCTTAAATGAATTATTTAAGGATATATGTTTAAATTTCCAAAGTTTAGGCGAACACTTACAAAACATTTTCCCAGGTTTTTATTTAGAAGAATTGCTAGAACAATTATTGACCTCTGGCACGATTCCTGTAACTGATGAAACTTTAACTTCGCAAATTTTCCAGCCTAAGCTCAGTGTCACTTGTCTGTTAGCAGGGAAATTTCATTATTCAGTTCTTAGTTTAAAGACATTTCATTATTCAATTTTGATTTTACCTCTACTTTCTAAAACTCTGATATTAGAAGATTCTTTTCAGAAAGTAGAGGATTACTTCCATAAATTTGAAGACTCTTGCAAGAAATACGAGGAGTTCAGCAACCAATACGAGCAACACAAGGAGTCTTACCAAAAATGGGATAAAACAATTCGCAATGTAATGCTACGTATGGTGGCTGTAGACAGTCAGTTGGCTCGCCGACGGGTGTTAATATCTGAACTGGAGTATCCACAACCAGAAGAAAATGAGCGGGTAAAAAAAGTAATTAAGGCATTTGTAGATGCACACCTTCTCGTACAATATCAAAATATAGTTGAGCCTATACACGACGTTTTAGTACTTAAATGGGATAGGTTAATTACGTGGACAAAAGATGCAAATGAAAATGTGCCTTTAAGTCTACGACAACGACTAACACAGGATACTGTGTATTGGCATAACAATGGGAAGGATAAAAAGTATCTTTGGAATAAAGACTATCGCCTCGTGTTACTAGAAAAGGTATCTAATTCCGATGACAATTGGCTCAACAAATTAGAAGATGAGTTTGTCAAGAAAAGCGTGCAACAAAGGCAAATTCAGGAAGAGGAAGAACTATCTCTTGAGATAGAATCTCGTTCTATTTCTAGACAAGCGGCTATTTATAGACAAGCGGAACGAGAATATGAGCATTTTATTAATTCAGAGCAATTAAATCGGGAATTACAAAGTTCGAGGGAGAAAACTATCCGCAATGTGATGCTACGGATGGTAGTAGTAGATGGGGTTGAGTTGGCTCGGCGACGTGTGCCAGAGTCGGAATTAGTATATCCAAACCCAGAAGAAAATGAGCGGGTGAATCAGGTAGTTGAGGCATTTGTAAGGGCAAACTTGCTTTTGAAAACACCACAAGGCGAGAAGATTTATGTCGAACCAAACTCTGACTTAGTGCAAGCATGGGACAGGCTAAGGATATGGACACAAAACCAGAAAGAACATTTAATTTTATTAAGATGGTTGACACCAGAAGCTGTGTCTTGGCAAGACAACAATAAGGAGCAAAGTTTTCTTTGGTCTCGTAATCGACACCTTGATTGGCTAGAACAAGTAGTCAAATCAGATGATAACTGGCTCAACCAATTAGAAAACGAGTTTGTAAACAAAAGTATTGAGAAAAAACGCTCTGATCTGATGAAATGGCGTATTTTACGAGGATCTTCATTTATCCTCCTAGCAACACTAGTTTTTGGGATTTTTTCAAGCTTTGGGAAAAACTCTAATTACCCAACCCCATCAGTTAAAGTTTCACCTGTACCTACTCTATCAAGTACACCTAAATTGGAACGGGATGGGGAAATCAGCAGTGGTGAAGAAATCCTCACAAGCCCTGACCAATTAACTTGGTTAAAACAGGCTGGGGTGCAGGCGATCGCTACTGGTAATTTTGATAAAGCTGTAAAGTCCTTAAAAGAATACCTGGACAAACAACCTAACGATCCAGAAGCTTTAATTTACTTGAACAACGCTATAATTGGTAATCATAAGTCTTATACGATCGCTACATCTGTTCCTATTAGTAGCGATGTGAATAGTGCTTTAGAGATGTTGCGGGGAGTTGCCCAAGCTCAAGATGAAATTAACAAAGCGAAGGGTATCAATAGTGTACCGTTGCGGGTACTAATTGCCGATGATAATAACAGTCCCAATCTGGCTAAACAGATTGCGAAAAAATTTATCCAAGATTCTAAGGTACTGGGAGTAGTGGGTCACTATTCCAGTGATGCCACCTTGGCAGCAAGCGAGATTTATAACAGTGGAAAACTAGTAGCCATTTCTCCGGTCAGTACCACTATGAAACTAAAGGGCTTCAGTAACTACATTTTCAGTACTGTCCCCAGTGATGCTGTAACAGCAAGGGCATTGGCAGATTATATGCTGAATCGGTTAGGAAAGAAAAAAGCCGCCGTTTTCTATAGTTCTCAAAGTGAGTCTAGCCAGTCTCTCAAGAAAGAGTTTGTAAGCGCAATTGCTTCAACAAAAGGTCAGCTAACAAACAAGTTGGTATTTGACTTGTCTAATTCTGATTTAGATGCAAATAAAAGTGTAGAACGAGCCATTCAGGAAGGAGCTGAAGTGCTAGTATTACTTCCAGATACAAAAGAATTAGATGATGCTCTCCAAGTAGTGCAAGCTAATAATAGGCAACTTCCTCTTTTGAGCGGAGATGATGTTTATACACCTAAAATTTTGGAAGAAGGTAAAGATAATGCAGTTGAGATGGTTGTTGCAGTTCCCTGGCACATTTTAACTTCTCAGAATAATTTTCCAAACACTTCAAGAAAGCTATGGAAAGCAGATGTTAATTGGCGAACTGCCATGTCTTATGATGCTACCGTTGCGCTAATCGAAGGACTGAAAAATACCCCCACACCCCCTACTCGTGAAGGATTAGCTCAAATTCTTCGCTCGCAAAAGTTTATAGCTAAGGGTGCAACAGGCGAGGTTAAGTTTGATGCTAAGGGTGAGCATAATCAGGGAATCCAACTTGTTAAGATTCAAGCTAATCCTAAATCTCGTTCTAAATCTGGCTATGATTTTGATCCTGTACCTTAACTTTCTGAACAGCTACTAATAAAAGCCTTGACCAGTGTTCTTGATTTGTGCCTGTTTTTTATCCAAGAAATGTTCAATAGTTATTTGTGAACATCGAATCCGGTACAGAGAAATAGCGTTGCATCAAAAGGATGTGATTGCTCATAACCTAAAATTCACCCCATCCACTCCACCCGTTTAAATGATGGGCAACTGCGTACATCTACCTTTGGTAGTGGACAAGCAGGTGACATCACACTAAATATTCCAGAAATACAGTTATCTGGTTCCACTAGTGGTGTTTTTGCTCAGACAAGCAGTACAGGGCCAGCTGGAAAGCTGACGCTTCAACCTTTGAATGGACAAACCTTGACAGTAAACTTTTTTCATAAAGCGCAGATTTCAGCATCCACCTCTGGTAGCGGTAAGGGAGGAAACCTCACTATCACCGCCCCTGAGTCAATCGCCCTCAATGGTAATGGTATCTTGGCGGCTACATCGGAAGATGTTGGTAGTGGACGAGCCGGAGATGTGCTTCTTGGTACTGAAAAACTAACTATCAGCAATGGAATGCGCGTTTCATCTGCTACTAATTCTACTAACCCCGCAGCTAGTGGTGGCAATCTGACCGTGCAAACCTCGCAATTAAACCTAACAGATGGCAGTAGCTTAGAAGCTGGGACGACAGGAACTGCACCAGGCGGGAACCTGATAATTCAACCCAACTGGAGTTTAGACTAAGCAGCAAAAAACGACCCAGGAACGCTGAGTTTAAAACAAGCAGGCTTCAGGCATGAAAATCGGCAATATTAAGCAGATTTTGGTTGTTGTTTACGTGGCTTAGTTGTAGTTTTTCTGACAACTGGATAACGGATTCTACGTTGTCGTGGTTGTCCTAATTTCCAACCTGGAGACTTTCCGCGAGGTTTGGGCGGACGGGCAGGAGTACCAATCGTCGTTAAAATGCTCTCCATTGCTTGGGCAACTCTTCCAGGGGTCAAACTAACCAATAACTTTTGCCAAGGTAGAGGGCTATCTGCAACGAGATCACGCGCTAACCATAATTCCCAAGTCATGATTGGCATCAGATCACTCCAACGCTCACATTGCTTCGGGGTACTTAGTTTCGGAAGAGTCCAGTGTAGACGTTGCTTCAAAAATCGATACCAGTGGTCAACAGTAAAGCGCCGCAAATAAAGTTGCCAAACTTCTTCTAAGGTCGGCATTTGTTCTCCAAACCAAGCCAACCACAAAGGTTTTGACACCCGCAAGTTGCCTTCCGCATCAAGACGCTCAACCCGAATCAGAGACATCGGGCGTATAGCGGCTTTACGAAAGTGTAAATTTAACCACAGGCTCACCTTGACTCGGCCTAGTTTGGCATGATTTACTTCTATACTTTGAGCAACTTCACTCCATGTAGAAGTATCATTCAATTTAAATTTATCACCATGTTTTCTGGGTCTTCCCTTCCCGGAATATGGTGGCGGTGCGCCCCATAAACATAAGTTTGAACGTAAACGCACAAAAATATCTGCTTTGATATCAGTCGTCTTCAACACGAAAGGGGCGCAGCCATACTCACTATCCCAAACTGAAATTGGTCTTGTAGGTAAATGTTCACAGACTTGTTGTAGTTGCCAAGCCGCCTTTTGTATTGGGCTTTCCCAACTAGTAATTCTCTCATGTCGCAAGGGTAATGCCCAACTACCCGAATCTTCCGGTATCCATGCAATCGTACTATACCCCTGACCAACAGTAATTGGTTTGTCTCCCCCCATTGAGACACTGCTGTGTTCAATCGTCCTTTCCTGCAAAGTTACTGCATTTGGGCGCGACCAAGCTGTGTGGTCGCCAGCCAATAACGGACGACCCTCTGCTGGCATCTCTTTGATGTATAACTGCATCAATTTTTGTCGCTGTGGTCTGCTATCTTGTAGTGCTTCGTAGATGCTTGACCACTTACGTCTAAATGCTGGTGATAGCGATAAATCTGCCAAACTGTAAGCGTTTCGCGTCAGCAATATTGCATCCATCAGTTCAAAAGTTGCATCATGCGCTCTACCTAAATAGTTATACGCTGCTTGACGAAATTCTTCTAATTTGGCACGTTTCATATTGGCAGATGAGAATTGGTGGTTCTTTTCTCAGATTCTGCTAATAGGGGGCCTGTGTTCAAGCACACCCCCTATTTTTTCTTTGACTGCCTGCCATTTAGTCTAAACTCCAGGCAATTAGAAGTGCGACGAATTCTGTAACTTTGAGTAAATTAACACAAGCACATAATCAAAGTTTAAGGCGTTCAATCAAAATATTGACTCAACAAAATTCCCAGTTAATGATTGCAACTTTAGATGTGAATAGCTTATATCGAGATGCGATGGCAAATCCGGCGGCGTTTGGTTTTACAAATGTCATCAGTTCGTGTCTATCTGGCTCTGGCATCTGTAGTAATCCAGACGATTTTCTGTTCTGGGATGGCATTCATCCCACGACTGCGGCTCATCGGATTATAGGAGAAACTGCTTTTTCAACAATTCAAGAAGCAGGGATGATTAATTCTAGTTCAATCTTGGTTCCAGAAACGACTTCAGAGGTTTTACGATTAGCATAAAATTTGACCATTCAAAACTTTTCAAACACCTTGAGCGTTTACGCACTCAAAGAGTAAATTCTTAGCAGTTCAAGCAGACCATAGTTAAATACCAGAGTAAGGAGCTAAAGCTAAAGTTTGCGTAGTGTCAGCTAAGAGAAAGCGATCGCATATCTGAAAAAGTTCAACTTCAGCCTGCGCTTGCCGCATCAGCCGCAGGAAATGACCTTGGCTGTCAACACTGAGGGCAATGTAGTTAAGAAACAGTTTGAGGTAGCCTACACGCGCTCGTTCTGGGATATTGGGTGCTTTTAGGGTTTGGCATAAACGCTCAATATAGTTGCGTACTTCTGTCAGAGGAACGGGCGTAATCGGTTCACATCGTAAAGCTTGCCGAATTTGAGCAAAAATCCAAGGATTGCCAATAGCCCACCGTCCTACCATCACACCAGCCGCACCTGTATGAGAAAGCACCGATAGTGCTTGTGCAGCTGAGTTGATATTGCCATTAGCAAGTACTGGACAATTGACGTGTTTGACCGCTTCGGCAATCAAATCATATTTCACTGGCCCGTGATAGCGATCTAGAACTGTGCGACCATGCAAACTCAGTAAATCAACGCTGTGGCGATTGATGATATCTAGAATTTGGTAAAAGTTATCTGTATTTTCAAAGCCTAAGCGCATTTTGACGGTTAAAGGCCGAGCATTGACAGCAGAACGCAGTTGTGCCAAAATCCGATCTACTTTTTCTGGTGAGAGCAGCAATCCACCCCCAGCTTTTTTGCGATAAATTCTTGGTGCTGGACAGCCCATATTCAGGTCAATTCCAGCAATATTATAGCCACAGAGTTCCTTTGCTGTTCTGACTAAATCGGGAATACTTTCGCCAATCATTTGAGCAAAAACGGGGCGACCAGTATCGTTTTGGGTGATTGCTGCCAGAATACTCCGATTCAGCCGCGAGGTCTGATTAACTCGGAAATATTCGGTGAAGAAGTAGTCAGGGCTGCCGTAATCAGCAATGACCTTCATAAACTCTAGGTTGGTCACATCTTGCATCGGTGCGAGAGCGGTGAGAGGTAAATCCTTGTGGAGCGATTGGGGAAGTGATACCTGAGACATAAAACCAAGAGCGTTTAACAAAGCATCACTGTATCAAAAAATCGTTTTGCTCCTATAACTTCTTAAAATATCTAGCGATTAGTAACAGTCCGAACCCCAGCTTTTCATAAGTACAACGAGCGCCCTTATGGCCAGGGTCGCCTCCGGTTTCGACCATAGCAACGCTCATTCCGGCAAGTTTCATCTGCTCAAGAGCAAATTCCGCCTTCATCAGTGCCAATGCCCTGACGTTGATAATCAGGATCGACGGCAATCATGTAGATTTCTCCCATACAAGATTGCGAATGGAGTTTCACAGCTACAAAGCCTACGGTTGAACCAGAGTCGTCGATGGCCACCCACACTTTTGTATCTGTTGCTGCACAGACTTCTTCTACCGCATGAAGCTGGCTGACGCGCCAATCGGGATAGAATTCGTTGTACACCTCAAAATCCAGTCATATATGCGAATGTCACGCTTGAAAAGCTCTTGAGGTTGAGTAAGCTGGGGAGGCTGGGGGAGTAAAGAGAAAATAATTGTATTTTTAAATACTAAAACGCCCTAGAATTCACTTATTTATTTGTCTCCCCAGTACAAGAGCGCATCCCCAGATCAAGAACAGCTTGCCTCAACAAATAACGCGCGCTCTTCGTGCCATTCGTCATATATGTCTTCTACAAAGCGTTTAAAGAATCCAAAAGCTGAGAATAAGTGCTAAATAATTGCATATTCGGATATTAATATCTTGCTCTTCAGCATTATGTTGTTAAATATTTGCCATATAACGTTCCTGTTGATAAAGACGCAGAACGTATCTGCCTGCAACTGTATCGCGTAGGGTGTGAACCTGTTCTACCATTTCATGAGGAAGTTGAAGAAGGGAGGGAAAAAGCCCACCATACTCAGGTGGCAATAATGCGGGAGCCGATAAACTGGCAAATGCTAAATCTGCTGCCGAAAAGCAGTCTCCCACTAAATATCTACGTCCATCTGAAAGACGATGGCTAACGGCTTCAAAAATCTGTTGAATTTGATGATAGGCAGTGAGCGCGCTTTGACGATTAACGTTGTAACTGGAATACGCTAAACGGCAAGTCAAGGGAAACACAACAGGAAATAGTAATTTCTCCCATGATGGTATTCCTTGACACCAAAGTTGTTGCATCAAAGTGCGATTCGCAAGTGCATAAAAATAGCCCCACTGTCTTGTTAAAACACCAAGTTGGCAATTAAATTGCGCTTCTAATTCGTCAACTTCATGGCGTAACACTGACGAGGTTGGATATAGTTTGAGATGAAGGGGTGTTAGGGTATCTAAGTAATTTAAGATATCTGCTGAATCTTTAAACACTTGAGCTTGGGTCACTAAAACAGGAACGCTGCTGCCACCAACAGGAGTTGTCTTCAGTCGATGTAACGGCGGTAAATGACACTCTTCAATGTAAGGAAAGCGGATGCGATCCAATGCCCATCGGACTTTCTCGCAGTAGTGGCTGATGCGAAATGTGATTAACCGAGGCACAAAGAACATTAATCAATCCAAAAAACTGCACCAGACCATCATACCAAGTAGTAAATTTAACTAATCTAGCCTTTCATCCTTCTGTCGCGATCGCTATTTTTAAGGTAATGAAAAGCGCGATTGACAGGCTAATGTGTTGATAATGACTAGACTATTGTTGATCCCGGTCAATCCACTTATGTACGTTGGGAATTTCAAATTGACTCAACTTTTCAATTAATTCCACAGGAGTTTCCCCTACTAAAACAATACTTCTGTGTTCAGAGCGAATAAACTGCTCTTTTGTTGCGTGGTTAAGGAAAGAAATCAATCGATTATAAAACCCGTCAATGTTTAACAGTCCACAAGCTTTGCGATGAAATCCCAGTTGAGTCCAAGTGGCAACTTCACAAAATTCTTCTAATGTTCCTAGCCCACCTGGTAGGGCAATAAAAGCATCAGCCAGCGAAGCCATGAGCGATTTCCGCTCGTGCATTGATCCTACAACTCGAAGGTCGCTTAAACCAGTGTGTGCAATCTCTTTATCAACTAAAGCTTGTGGCATTACACCAATAACTTTTCCACCAGCAGCTAGCACAGAATCAGCTACAGCACCCATGAGTCCTACTTTTCCCCCACCATAAACAAGGGTAATTCCACGCTGTGCCATTTCAACACCTAGACTTTGTGCTGCCTCAAGATAGCTGTTGCGATTACCAAAATTAGAGCCGCAGTAGACACAAATACGTTTCATCAATTTATTCTTTTGAGTCAACTGTCTCAAGAAGTCTAACAGAAACGGTACATTGATTTTAAATATTAAAACCTAAATCAAACTCAACTTTTGATTCTCAGTGCCCTCGCCCCCAACAGCAGCCCACTTGAGGGACAATAGTTCTCAATTGTCTACCTGTGGGGATAAGAATAGCGCATACTTAAGCTGTAAAGATTTTGCAGTGATTCATTAACAAAACTCAAAGAGCGGATGAGGCAGTGGTGAAAATCAAGCTCGTTTGGTAAGGATGGTTTTCTAATGACCAGCAGAGAGTGTCCATGTGAAATACAGGTTTATTAGTTTGTTTAATAGTGTTGCTAGAAATTTTTCACAAAGGATGTCAATATGCGAGAACTGACGTATTTTGTGGCTTGCAGCGTTGATGGATATATTGCTCAGATCGACGGTTCACATAACGGCTTTTCCCCAGATGCTAAATATTTTGCTTCTTTATCTGCCGACTTTCCTGAAACCTTTCCATCAGAGTTTCGTGAGGTAATGGGTATCCATGCTGAGAACAAGTGGTTTGATGTTGTTCTCATGGGGCGAAAGACCTACGAGGTAGGATTGAAGGATGGCATCACAAATCCTTACTCACACATGAAACAGTATGTCTTTTCACGCAGTATGCTCTCTAGCCCAGATGAGAATGTTGAACTTGTTAGGGAAAATGCTGTTGAGTTAGTCACAAGTTTGAAGAACGAAACTCTTAAAGGCATTTGGCTGTGTGGTGGGGGGGATTTAGCCACAACGCTTTTTGCTCACAAATTAATTGATCGGTTAATCCTGAAAGTCAACCCATTTTTGATGGGTTCAGGCATCCCACTGTTTTCTGGAGTAATAGGGCAAACTGCTTTAGAACTTGTCAACAGCAATATCTATGAAAACTCAGTAGTGTTACTCGATTACAGGGTGAAGTAATTAAGTTATTGAGCCTCGATAGTTCTGTTGAGCCAGTAAAACTCCAGTAGCCTCAGCCGTCAATAATCTGTCGCTGCATCACATAACGCTGATGAACTTTGTTTCCAAATTGTTGAGGTGGTGCGATGCGTACCACTTCAAAACCCAACTTCTGCCAAAAAGCAAAACCCAACTGATTTTCTTCCAGAACAGCTAAAAATACGAATTGGGCTTTTTGTTGAGCCAGCCATTTTTCGTATGCTTTATAAAATTGAGAGCCATTACCTTTGGCTCTGTATTCTGGAGCCAACATCATTAACCCTATCCACCAACTTTTCTCAT
>NZ_JCACKA010000131.1:0-19959 GCF_059505145.1 Mojavia sp. | reverse complement strand
CAAGTTTATGGCGTAATTAATTAACGCCGACGCTTCACAAGAATGAATAGGGCGAGCGCACTCGCACCTAAAAGCCATCCCCCTGATGGTTCAGGTACACTAACTTTCATGGGATTAATGGGTTTAGAGAGATTTTCCTTACCATTCTCAACTTGACGGTCAAAGCGCTCGCTTTGGGCTTCTGCTTGTTTGAGTAACTGTCTTTGTTCATCGTTGACTAATACTAACATTGAAGAATAAGGGCTAACAATTTTGTACTTTTTGGCTATGGTGTGAATCGCATCCAAACTTTTGAGGTTGTCTAATTTAATTTGTTTACTCAACCCTAAAATTAATTGTCTAGCTGCTAATGGCAAGAAATCATCTTGTTGATTGCTAGTTGTAATTGCTGTGTCTAATGTTTGCAGATACCAAGCATAACCATTAACAACACTCACAACAGAGTTACTTAAAACTGATTTAGTAGCAATTCGTTGCAACACCTCAGCAATATCAACAGCAACTCCACCACCGCTATCTTGCAATGATTTAATGATGCCATCATTATAAGCCCCAGGTAATCCACCTAAATGTACGATCCACAAAGGTGCAGGCGTATCGGGAACAATTTTATTATTCTTCGACAATTCATAACTACCTTCATCACTCAACAGCAGAACAGCATCATAAACTGTATCTCCACGCAAGCTATTAAACTGTGTCAGCATTTGTTCGGGTTGAATTGTGCCGTAAAAGGCGACTTTTTCTGGTTGGAATTGCTGGAGATCGTCTAAGCGTTTGGGTGTAGCTTCAAGAGTTACACTGAGATATAAATCTGCATCGTTGTTTGCCAAATCATTATCTGCAAAGTCGTGTTTTTTCAACCATGATAATGTTTGCACCAATTCTTTAATATGTTCCCCCATGCTGCGAGAGGTATCAAGAACTACAGCGATTCGCTGATTTTTCGGTAAGGAGTAATCTTGAGGAGATAAGGGTTTGGCTAATATTTTGTAGTCATGTTCTAAATTTACCTCATGTAATACAGGCTGAATTTTTTCACTCGCACTGATGAATTGTTCTAACCAAGCATCGTCTTTCAAACCGACTTGTTTGCCGTTACGGATACGCTTAGTTTGATTAGTCCAGAATATATTACGTCTTTCCCCTAAATCAGGCATTTCCCAACCCAAGTTTTGTCCCAGCACTTTGTAAGTTAGCCATAGGTGCATTTCTGTGGGGAGTGGTGGTTGCCCTTGTATTTGTTGTACATTGTTAGGAGGAATAGGAAAAGCCCGTAAGCGATAATGTCTGGGCCCTACTTGTTCCAACAAAGCTGGATCTATAGGCCGTGAACGTCTAACTTGAGAATTGTAAACTTTCTGGGCAGCACCGCGAGGAGAGACAACAAAAGAGAAACGTTGGTCTAATTTATTAGTATCTCCCAACCATAAGCCAGTAATTACAGCACTTTCTGGTAAAGAAAAGGAGTAAAAAACTTCCTGAACTTCTCGTGTTTGGTTTTTATAAACTTCATACAGTTCCACATCAGCCCAATCACCGTGTTCTTGAACTGTGACTTGTTGTGATGCCAACAAAACTTTTTTTTCGTTAATATTTAATAAACCTGCTTTAACTTCTTGTTCGTTAAAAGTAGATTGTACTGCGTGACTAACTGCTGTCTTTTCTGCTTTTTGTAGAGGTGTATCAAAAAAATCGGCGTAAAGTTTCTCTGCCTTAACAGCATCCTTGCCAGAACCATTATACAAAAATGGCGACATCAGAAAGTTATAAAGGGCTTGCAATCGCTCAGCAACTGATTTATCTAAGCCTAATATATGATCATACATAGCGCTGATGTGATTATTTTCTTGCTTGCTGCTGAGGTAGCGGTAAGAAGATAAATAAGCGTTAACTAATCCTGTACGGATTTGTTCTGACTTGGCTACAAGCGTTTGGCGTTCGCTATCATTTTTAGGTGGATTAGCTAAAAGTGAAAAAGCTAATACTTGGGGTTGTTGTTGTAAAGATACAAAAGTAACTGCAAACGCCACAACAACTGCACCAGCACTAGCAAACGTTTTATTCTTACCATGCTCACAAGCAAAAGCTCTTAAAATTTTTGCTCCCGAATGTACATACATTGCTGTTAATGCAGATGGCATTGCAATAAACAATGTGGCACTAAAACCAAGAATAAATAGCCAAGTGAGAATCAGGAATAACCCCCCTACAAAAGCTGAGTGATATAGTACATCCCATAATGGTTGTACCCATGCAAATTTCAGGAATTTTTGCAACAGAAATACTGCTAAAGGCAAGGCATAAAATAACAATACCGCACCCGCATAAATGCCAAATACTAACATCAATGTATGGGCTAACATTTGTAACCATTGCAAACCACTTTTGCGCCGATTTGCATAACCCCAAAATAATTCTCCAGTAAAAGCAGCTATACACACGCCCGTTATTATCAGAAATTGGCTGCTAGCTGGTGTCAATTCTCTAATCACAAACAACCGCAAAAAACATAATACAAATAGTGGTGCTTCGACACCATAAAATAGGCGAATTAGTTTTAAAGGTTGTTTACTAAACCTCCAGCCACCGATAATGCTGGAAATTGTAGGAATGGCAATTAAAGTAACTAGAGTCCCGGAAAATTCAGCCGGGATATCACCTGTTAAGGTTGCCTGAAATAATGGCACACCTACGTATGGTAATATTCCTAAGTAAACTAACATTAAAAATGCTAAATTCCAGCCCCAAAAAATCCCGTAAAAGCTTGTATTCCAAAATAATTTCACAGCTTTACTCCTCCTAAAGTTGACAAATTTACGTTCCTGCACCTATACGTTAAATTCTTCTAGAACTATTTCGTCAGCCACTAATACAACCGCAGTAGAGCTTTTGTATTATTTTAAGTTTTCCCCTAGAAATAGCTGATTTCACAAATGGAGACTGTGGTAGGCCAAAAACTGAACTATGGAGCTAGTTTAACTGTTTAATTAATCATTTAGGTAAGTTTTTTATTAATACAGCAATCAGCACTGTATGAAGCAGTTTTTAGCTTTCAACATTCTTTGCTTAGATTCAGCGAAGAAAGCGATCGCGGTAAAAGACCATTTATAAAGTAAATATTAAGTAGGGTGTGTTACGGCTAGCAAGGATTTGGAAGTTTGAGAGAGTGATTATTAGCCGTAACGCACCGAGAAAGATGGTGCGTTAAGCGTTGCTATAACGCACCCTACGATTTAAGCTTTACTTTATAAATAACCTCTAATGTTCACGCTGCCTGTGCAAAAGATTTAGCAAAACCAAACATACTGAACAGCCAGTGATACCATTCTTGATGAGTGATGAATATCTTTAAAGCTGACTCCAAATCAACATCCAAATCTCTATTCTGAATGTCGATAATTGTTTGATAAGTCAAATCCAAGGAAATTCTGTCATGCTTGGTCAATAACTTAAACTTTCCATTAGAAGAATTATTAAGTTGAGCTATTTTTTCCTTAGCTACTCTACCCCTGACTTCATTTAAGCGTTGATCACGAAATAAACCAAAGTGGTCATGAGGATGCAGACTCACTAGCTCATTAAAATTATTAATTCTGCTAGTAAAAGATGTGGTGCTTGAGTCAACTTGAAGAAACCCCATCACATAATTTTTCTTGTCAGTCTCAACTACAATATGCTCTGGTAAAACTCGCTTTCCTAAGCGATAATGGGTCAGTTTTATAGGCTTTATATGGTTCAAAGCTTCGGCAATAGTCTTTAGTTTGCCTATGTCATCATAGTCAGAAATTATAGGAAGATTGCTATACTGCTGCTCAAGTTCAGCCTTTTTCAAAGTTAAATACTCCAGAATATTATGCGAGTTCTGTGGGTGTAACTGGATAACATCAGGAAGAAACTGCTGACGCAATTTTGTTAAGTCAACCGACCCTGGTTCTTGTATTGCTTGCATCAAACTCAGAAATGCTTGGGTCAGTTGTTGCTGTTGCTGCTGTACAACTCGTAATTCCTGTTCGAGTTTCTCTTTACTATCGAGCTTGTGAAAATTCTCCTTGACAGACGCTAGAGGAATATCACGAACTTTGTAGTTGTAATAGTCTGCTGCTCGGTTTAACACCGCTCGAATTGGCTTTTGTCCGAGAATGTCTTCCAAATCTTCCAGGGTGAATAACAGTTCTAAAGGAATATCCACCGCCATTAGTTTTACTCGCAGAATTGCTTGAAGTTCTGTTTCATCTGGCTGACGTAAATGGATTTGGTACTGGGAGACTCGACCAATAATTGAGTTGTCAAAGCTAGCTTGGAACTGTTCCCATCGGTCAGGAAACATATTGAGGATAATTAAGCTGTTGGGAACATGGGTAAAAATTTCCTTGATAGCTTCCCCAAAATTCAACAAGATTTCTCGGTTATGGGGCAGTCCTAATCCTTCTAGCTGATCAAAGATGATAATTAGAGGCTCATCCAAGATCGAAAGTTTAGCCAAAACTGAAATTGCTTCTAACGAAAAAGCTTCTTGGCTAAGGTCTTCGCCCCAATTCGGCAAACCTACTAATTCGGACTCTTCTAAAGACAAGATATTGCCAGCCAACCAACGAGTGGCGATATCTTTTCGCCGAGATTCAGTATAGCTACAATACTTAATAATTCCCTTGAGGATAGCAAGAGCAAATCCACCAGAAGAATAATGACCTGCCCACCATTCGCCAACCCGTTTCTCAATATGCTGCCAGTATTCTCGTTTGCGTGCAGTGCCTTCTGCTCCAAGCGCATCTAAGTTTTTATCTTGCAGAGCTTTGATAATTTCTTGGTCTTTCTGAGATGTCACTCGGAAACTGAGAATTTGAGAAAAGCTATTGATAATTAGGTAGTCTAATTGGGTAGCAGAACCAACCGACTGTATCAGCGACTCTAAAATACGGCTGTAGATGTGATGTAGCACCGCCTTGGGGTGGTTCGGTTGGCGGATAAACAACAGCCGATTATTTAATAATCGCTCTTTCGCCAGTCTCATCATCAAGTGAGTTTTACCAGTCCCCGGCTCTCCAATAACTACTACCCCTTTACTCTGACGGTTGGAATCTAGTTTGATATCCGTCAAAATTGACTCAAGGGTAAGGTATTCTTGTCTGTAAGTCCCAAAGTGAGGGAGCAATGCGGTTTTGTCAGATCCGGTAAACAAGGTGCGATCGCAAAAATCAAATCTAAGTAAGGAGTAACTTTTTCTACTAAATATATGACGGTAGCCGTGAGAATTCATCTTGATGAGATATCTCAAAAAGATTAATAGCAAGTCATTTGACCATTGTTACCAAAAATATCTACAATCAGTCTTTTATACTTAGTGTTAGTTAAAGCAAATAATAAGTTAAGAATAGAACTAAAGTATAAAATTTATCAAGCAGTTTGGGGTTTGATAAAGGAATTAAAGATAGAACCACAAAAATTATCCCAACTTCCAGCTATCCATTGGCAACGCAGATGTAACATAACTTCTGCATTTTCTTTCAACCAGAATTTACTGTTTCCTTTGATTCTTAAATTTACAACTTGGCGGATTAAACTCTCAATTGCGCCACTGCCAATAGGTAGTTTTTTATTTATTGCTTTATCGTAATTTAAACGCCCTTTACGATAAGCATCTAAAATATAATTCCGCTTAACTACCATAATCTTACACCGCTCTCCAGTAGCTACAGCAATTAACTCATCCATCTGGCTAATTAAGGATTTAGCTTTACCTTTTTTTAAAGTCTTTCTAATTTTTATAAACCATTCTTTAGACTGTACTTCCTCATTAAAAGCCGCGTCTGCAAATACTTTTATATTTTCCGTAACATGATAAAAATCGAATAGCTGATAAGTTTCAACTGGGCATCCTAATCTTGCCAAAAGTGGGGGGATATGTATCCAGATCCACTCCGCCCCATCCCCGATTAATAAAACTTGTTTTGCTTGGCTAATTCCCAAGTCAACTAAATACGCTTCTAAAATATCGAGAAGCGCTTTATATCCTTCATAAGTGCCATCATTCGTAATAGGAATTTCAGAACTATTTATTTTTTTACCTTGCTCGTCAACAACATAAATTGTGAATAACTTTGGCTCAACCCATTTGCCAATAAACCCGTGTCGCTTGGTTTGGGAATTTTTTCTCCCCTTTTTATTAATTCGGATTCTACTCCGACCACCCTTCGGGTTCGCCAGTTCGACGGGACGGAAACCGACACCGCCGACTGGACTCACCATCTACAGCGATAACAACTCTTTGACCTTTAAGAATATTACCTTCAGCTAAACTCTTTAATTGCCGATTTAAGATTTTAGATTGACGTAAGTTGATCCCAATTTGACCAAATTTATATGTTAAACGTTCAATTCGTTTTAAACTAAGGTTAATTCCCCAACCCGTTAAAGTTGTACAGGCGGCTTCAAATGAGCTAGTGATTGCACCGTATTGGGCAACTGTTGACCATACTAATGGGGTTAAGCTAGATGACATTCCCAACCACTTTAATCGGGGACAAAATCCTTGAATAGCGATTTTATTTGTAGTCTTGCTTATTGACTTTATTTTTACCATGTATGGCAACTTTAAAGTAACTAAAACGTTTCCAACTGTTAATATTTGCCGCGTTCTATAACCGTGTTTTTGCATACTGCCATTCCACCAACCTCTTGTTTTATCCATAGCTGTTTGATTGGCTAACTGAGATTGTGAAAGGTTATACAACAAAATAGCAATACATTGACCAGCTAAAATAAGTGCAATTTCTCTAATTTTTTCTTCTCTTTCTTCAAGAACTTTTCCATTCCACTCCGTGATATTCGTCAATTCTAAACATTTTGACACCTCTAAAGAAAAATTTGATAATGATTTGCTTAAATCTAGAGTTGCACATATATTTTTTTCCATTAAGGTAGATAATCCCTGCTTGAAATTATTGCTCAAAGGGAATACTAGCTTTTTTTGGGTCAAAAAAGAGAGTTTTGCAAGTTGTGACTCAAACTCATCTTTCTTATTTAAGGGTTCATACGGTTTCAAGAGTATAAATTTGTCTTTATCACTGATAGAATGATTTAGCGATCGCACCTTGTTTACCGGATCTGACAAAACCGCATTGCTCCCCAAAGTGATCCGGGTGAGTCTGAAACGGAGTATCAACACGGCTACCACTAAATGGATTTGGCTGCTGTTTCAATTGCTCAATCATCAGCCGCCGATAAAGATGGTAGGTGAACTGGGCATCATACCGGGCAGCATGAGCCATATCTCGAATAAAGTAGCGGTTGTTCACCTGCAAATTAAAATGCTTACTCAGATATTCTAAGGAATGGCTTTCTAGTCCCGGCCAAACGCTTTTTGCTCTCTCCCAAGTACAGTCAAACTCTAGTTTGGGACACACTAGACCAACTCTGCGAAAACTAGACTGAAGTATCTCGATATCATGGTTGGCATAGTGGCAGACTATCTTTTTGCCTTGCACAAGCACCAGAAACTCTGTCAGTAGGGTTTTAAGACTTTTGAGGTTAGGCAAATTAGTATTCTTATTGTGATAGTCGCTAGAAAACCCTTCATAAATCAACCGACCTTGACTATCCACAATCGCCAATTCACTTAATTCCGGTTTCCCCTCAGTATCTACAACTACAAAGTCCATATAACCCTGACTACTTGCAAGCTATAGCAAAATTAACATAAGTAATGATGAATGGGTATAATTTTTGGCAATGAAATCAGTAGAGGGAAAATAAGGTCAGCAGATAAGCCAGGAAGTATTTTCATTTCTCAATTGCCACTGCAAGTATTGATGCTATGGAAATTTCCCGCAGCGCTCGCTACCTTACTTTACTCAAGGTATGCTAACTATGGCTTGATTTAATAGTGCTGATTGAGAAGATATGTTAGCTGGTGCAGCTTTAAGGAAAACAGGTGAGGGTTGGGAGTTTGCGTCTGAAGCTGCCTTAGAAGATTTTATTTGGGACAATCTACAGCAATTATTAGGTTTTACACCTCTCAAGCGGCAATATGCTGCTAAAGGCGAATTCTGCGATATTTTAGCCTTAAATGAGAACAAGCAGTTAGTAATCTTAGAACTAAAAAACGCTGAGGATAGATACGTTATTCAGCAGCTAACCCGTTATTATGATAATTTGCTAGACGAACGACCTTTTCCTGAACAAATAGACTACAGCAAACCAGTTCAACTGATAGCCGCTGCACCCTCGTTTCACAGGCATAATCTGATTGATTGCAAGTATAATTTGCTCAAAATCGATTTATTGCAGATTCAGATATTAAAAGATAATCAACAGTTCAGTTTGCGTTTGCAAGACATCAACACTAATCAAACTTGGTCAATTCCTATCCCCTATCAAGAGCTAAATTTCAGCAGTACAACACATGACATTCCAGCAGCACCGCAGTTGCTTTTAGATTGGCTCGGTGCTTGTACGGGTGAGGAACAGCAAGCAATTCTCAAGCTTCGAGAGAAAATTTTAACCTTTGATGAGCGAATCAAGGAAGAAATTGAGGGCAGAAATATTATTAGGTATGGTAAAAGGAAATCGAAGCCTGTAGCTGAAATTTGCTATCACAGGACATCTCATAAACCAGTAGTGTTTCTGTGGTTGCCAACTCCCAGATCATGGCGAAAAGAAGTAATCGGCAGAATTAGAATTTGGCTAAATGGTGAAATTGTAACTTTTGTTGGTCATATACCTGAAGGTTTCGGGCAAATGAAACTTCAGGCTGAATGGGATGCCATGCCAAGAGAAAAACGTCCTGGCAATTACTACCACCAGAAATACTCGCCGTTTCATGGGGGAATATACAACAAAGTTTTAGGGCAAGATTTTCACAATCCTGTTATTTTAAAATCATTAATTGATATAGCTCTTACTAAGTGGCTTGCCAGAATTTAGCTGGTTTGTACAACGATAAGACGGGCTTTTAACACTTCCTAATTAAAAGCAAATTACGGGCGATATGCTGTTCAACTGGCTCCACACAAAATTAAAGTTGTGCGGTGGTCTTTTTTGGTTACAGCGAGGAAGAAATAGATAATTTAGACTTTGCTCGTCCGCTTACCGCCCACCACCACCAGCCCTCACGCAACCCCAACAGTTTCATTAAAAGACCGCACTATAGAAACAATCCCGTCAGCATCATCAGCCCCAAAAACCCCGTCTAATCCCTCGTAGTGCAGATCGGTAAATGGAGGTTCATAGAGCAGTCCCGCATCCATAACTCCGTTCTGAGTTAGGTAATCAATGATGGTTTCCACAAAGCGGATTTGAGTAGCATTGAAACTACTGCCCTCTAAATATTTCCCAAATGCTTCCTTCGCTGCATTTCTGTCTAGCCCCACTAACTGCCGAATGAACAGCTTGAGGTTGAGGTTCTTCCCGCAGACCTCCTCAAATCTCTCTCGGCTTTCAACGGCTTCGGCATTGAACAGCAATTATACAATGACAAATTAAATGGCGTTGAGACAAATTCCTGTCATTGAGTTAAGCCTTACCCACATTAGACTTGCAACTATTACTGTTAATATAGCAATACCTTAGCCAATTTACGAGGGGCCAAAGTCTGTGGAAACGGCATGAATCCGTCCTAAAGAAGTGAGCTTGGCAAAAATTTGGGTTAATAAAATAGGCTCAGGCATTTCGGGAAGCATTTTTAAGATTTCATGGACATATCGAAAACCCCGGTAATAAGCTTTCAGGTCAATAATGCCAGAACCAGGATTATATTTACGGAAATCAGCGAGAAGATGATGGGACAAATTAACCATAAAGAAGGCGAGATTAGCCGCATTAGTCACAGCAGTTTGGCTCAAATTCATGAAATCCTCTAAACCCCAAAATTGCTTGGCATCACGGAAGTTAAACTCGATTTGGAAACGAAGTTTGTAATAGTCGATAATTTTATCAGCCTTCAAATCAAGGTCGCTGGAAAATAAAATTACATGGCTACGCGTATTGGTTTTAAGATTAGTTTTGACCAAAATAACTACATTCAGAGGCTGGGAAAATTCTTTGTGAAGAAGAGTAGCTTGATAAATACAGGAAAGAATCTCATCCTCAATAGCACTTTTACATAAATATTTGTCAGGTAGATTACGATAATCTAGCTTGTCGCCGTATTTACGACAAGAGCGTTTACTGGAGTCAGGATTTTCATAAGGGAGGTATAAGGCTGAATCATGGCGCAACTTGGAAATTATATGCAAGTTAACTTGTCGTGCCATCTGCAAAGCATTGTTGTTACCAAAATGACCATCTACTACCAAGTACGTCAAAGGGATAAAGTTAGCTACTAGCTCGAATAGTGAGTTAATCATCTTTTTAATTAGTAATAGTTCAGATGTTAATATCACTTCGGTTTTGTTTTTATTTTTACTGCCTTTTGGTCGTCCCCTTCCACGTTTCTCTTGAGATTTTACTTTTTTGATTGGCGAGGTGCTGTTTATTTGGGAATCACTTTTGATTACCTGTTCTATTCCAATCGGAAATGATTGCCTTTCTTCTACGCTTACTAATGACAATACGAAGAACGATAACCCATTAATTGGTTTACTGGCCAAGCTTGAAAAAAATCTATCTACCCCGTATGTTTGTTTACCCGATTTACTAACTACAACTTCATCTCCTGCCAGCAAGTACACATCATTTTTTCGCCACAAATGTTGACGAAAAAACAGCCAAAACAATGTTGCCGGTTGCTGTAGAGAAAAATCTCCCCATTGTCCGATAGCTACCGCCTACACCTGTCCAACGCGCAATTCTCAACATCGTGACTCGACCACTCAGAGCTAACATTGCCAGGATAATTTGGTTCAACTGCCGCATCGTTGTCGCGTTTATCTGCGGTAGCAGGCATTGCAGGAATGATAAGATATCGGGCATGGGTTGATTGTGGCTTTTGAGTTGTCGTTTGGGAAGACAATAACTCTACTACAGAGCGCCCTCTCTCTTCACCCTCTGATTTTGGCTAAGGTATTGTATAGCTTGTAACTTTCCCTGTTACTTTTAAGCTTAACGCTCTTTGAGTACAAGCTTTACAAGCTCAATGACAGTAATTTGGCATCATGACAAATAAAAAGTCACTATACATTTGGTTTTTTCACCTCGTTTTACTTAAAAGAGAAAACCAATTTTGTCTAAATAATCTCCACAGCTTCCGAAAAAGCCCTTTACACTGCGAGATATATCAGTTTCTCCTTCAGAACCTTTACCATACTTTCCGTAGATCGTTTTATTGGTGCAAAAAACAAGACCAGTCACATATTTTTTATCTGTAAAAACTTTCATTCCAGTCACGTACTCATCTTCTTGGAATCGTATCTGATCTAAAGTACCACCTTGACTATTTCCGTGCCAGTCACTCCAAAACTCTGTATTATTTGCATCTACATAGAGAGTACGTATAGAATCTATTAGATCTCCATGCCTTATTTGAAAACCTGCTAATTTTTTGTCTGCAAAATCATCTCTAAAGGGACTACCTCCACTTCCTCCGTAAGCAATTTCATAGGATTCACTATTATTGAAACATTGTACAAGCTTAGAAGCTGTTAAATACGCATTTATAGACCAGCTAGTGAAATTAGCTGCAAGTCTAGCCATACCTGCTTCAGGAATTATCGTCCATTGCAACATAGTCGTTAATAACCAAATTGCCCCAGAATTGACTGCAATACTTGTTGCAAATTTTATAAGAGGCCAAAGCAATTTTTCTTCATACAATATAGTAATGGCTGTACTAGTCATAGCTAAAGTTACTTCTCCATTTTCTTTGGCAGTATTTACAAGTGCTGTGATTCTAGACCAAGCACGTGGGCTGCTTTGTATAAAAGCAAATAAACCATATTGCAGTTCTTCGTCCCCAGATAAAGCAGAGCCAATACCAAGGGCAAGAATCATACCAACTGTAAAATGCCAAGCAAAAGCTACCTCTTCTAAGACGCAAGATGTTTGCGGCAGTGAAGACAAACGATTAATTCTGGGTAGAATACCTTCGATTAATTCTAGTCTAAATACAAAATTGATATCAGGTTTATCGATATCGAAGCTCTTTAATATTACTCCTGAAGATGTAGCAGCAAGGTACTTTCTTTCACCTAAGTAAGTTGAAATATATACAATATCTCTAGAAGCACTATCGAGATCCACCTCAAATCTAAATGTCAATCGATTGGTGTCAAAAGTTCCATAACCTTTGTTTATAATAATATTTTGATTATCTACATTCAACCAAAAAGCAGGAGGAGTGCTGTCATCCTGATCAACCAAAACCATTTCTCCATTAAGCTCAAATTTGAGTGCTTTATCTTTAGCAACTACATCGTTAATAACCCCCAAAATTATTCGTTCTTCTGATAATGCCAAGGTACCATATCCTAAAAATCTTCCATCATACGTTTTAACTAAGAACTTTTCGCCCTGAATGATGTCTGTAATATCAAATAGATGCATTGAATTTTTCCTTTATCACTAATAAATTGAAGATTCTTCAAATCTCCGGTCAATACAATAAGACAATGAATGCCTACACAAAAATGTAGACAGAGTATCACTTTACTCTCCTTGCACGCTTTGTAGCTTTAATCCAGTCAATAGTACGCTTCAGGTATATATGCAGCGAACTGTAGAAAACCGGTTTATGAACTTTAACGGAGTGAATGTTGAACTGTTATAGACGCTATTAACTCTAACATTTCCCTAAGTAAGAACAACCTCAGGGATACTACTTACTTTAGGCAACAGAATGTTAAGCAGATTTTTACAGCCTTTTTGTAGAGATACGAATTCCAGAGCGAAAGATTGTTTGTCACTAATCTAAATCCTGCTACATCACCTGTTCAAGCAATTTCTACATTTCATATTAGAAACTCTAAAAATTAGATGCGCTTTCGGTAAAGCTCGCAGGCGTGAAAAACTTGACTTTTAATTTGTCACTACGGTCAAATAATTTGTCGCTCTACACGAATCCTGGCACAAGGTCTAACACCAACACGGCTGGTATCAATCCAACAAAAAGCCTCAAGGGGTCGCCCATCATACCAGAGGTTGATGGGTGGGAAATTGAGGCAAACATTTTATAGCTAAACAAAGTGAATCCTTATTTCTGAGGTGATTCTTGCTGTTGTACATATTGTTTTAACTGTTCAACAGTGACCTCACCACAACTAGCAACAAAGTAAGAACCTGTCCACAACACAGGTTTTGTATAAACTTGGCTCAAAATAGATTCAAACTCTTTGCGAATTAATCGACTAGAAACAGTTTTGAGATTAGCAATAAATTTGCTGAGTTCAATTTGTGGATGGTAACGAATGAGTAAATGTACATGATCAACTTCACCGTTAAATTCTACTAATGTGCATTCCCATTTGATACAGGTATCTTTAAATATATCTGCCAGCCTAGATAGCATAAGCTCATTAATAACTTTCTTTCTGTATTTAGTCACAAAAACTATGTGAGCAGTAAGAGAGTAAACTGAGCGAAAACCTTTATCATATAAATCTTCCATTAATAAGCAATAAGTATTATAATTAGCAATATGATTCTAACTTACTGTTACCGAATTTTACCCAATGCCGCGCAAATAGCTTTGATGTCAAACACATTAGAGCTACTACGCCGTCATTGGAATTACGCTTTGGGGCAGAGGTTAGATGCACTCAACAGAAGTCGTTGTCAAATTGATCGATGTTCCATAATTAGTGAACCAATTGGAGAAATCCCACAGCGAGTTAATTACTATACTCAACAAGCAGATTTAAAGCACACAAAGATACTATTTCCCGATTACAAAAATATCTGGGCAGAATCTCTGCAAATCAATTTGCAGCGTTTAAATCAAGCATGGGAACGTTGGTTAATTCCAGACGCATTGGGAAAACGTGGTGGTCGTCCTAGATTTAAAAAGCCGGGGGAATTAAGGTCTTTTGTTTACCCACGAGTGAATTGCCCAAAGGCAGGCACTCACCTTCAAGATGGTAGATTAAAGCTGAGTAAAATTGGTGAGATGCCAGTGATTATGCACCGACCATTACCAGTGGGCTTTGTACTCAAAACTTGTACGATTGTGTGCAAAGCTGATGGATGGTACTGCTGCATTTCCTTGCAAGATGATTCTGTGCCGCAACTATTACCACTTGATGAGGTTAAATCTGCTGTAGGGATTGATGTTGGGCTAAAAGAATTTTTGACGACATCAGATGGTGATACAGTCACTATTCCACAAATTTATCGTCGCACTCAACATCACTTAGCACGACAACAACGTCAACTAGCTCGTCAACAGAAAGGCTCTCTAAGACAAGCTAAAAAGAAAAACCACATTGCCAGAATTCATCAAAGGATTGAGCGTCAGAGGAAAGATTTTCATTACAAAACAGCACACAAATTAGTCAAAAATTTTGACTTAATCGCCGTAGAAGACCTGAATATCAAAGGTCTTGCTAGAACACGATTGAGTAAATCAATTCTGGATGCTGCATGGGGGGCATTTATCAATATCTTGGAAGCAGTGGCGGTCAAACGCGGTGTCCGAGTAGTAAAAGTTAATCCTCATTCTACTAGCCAGAATTGTTCTGCTTGCGGTCATAAAGTCCCGAAAACTCTGTCTGTTCGTTTGCATCATTGCCCGAAATGCGGATTACTGATGGATAGAGATGAGAATGCCGCAGTCAATATTTTAAATCGGGCAATTAGCGAGGTGGGACTCATCTTGTCTGCGCGCGGAGGCTTCGGGGTAGCCCAGCCTGTGAAACGCGAAGCTTTTTTAGAATTTGATGGTTCTCAACTATCTGGTTCTAGATTAGAAGCTCCTGTTATACCGCAAGGTTAACGGGAGAGAACGTCACTAGCCAATGTCAGGCAGATTAGCGATAATCTTGGGTGGTTCGATGATCTCTGCAATCGCATATATCCCCGATTGCTCCCCAGATTTCCAGATCAGCACTCCGTCGCCAGCAGCCATTTCCTTGGCTTTAGTTATTAATCAGACATTCATCTAAAATAAACTATTCATTTATTATTGTTCTGGCATTACCCCAGTGAAGCTGATACTGCAAAGCATCTAATATTGATTCAGCCTCATCAACTGTTAATCCTTCTAATAGAGAGCAAACATCATACAAATCTTGTGGAACGTTATGTGGGATTACTAATTGGCATAGTGCATCTTCTACGGCTTCTGAAACTGGATATTCAGTTGAAGTATATTCCCTTTGTACTAGGACATAGGTTGAAAGCGTAATCCTGAGCAAGAGTTTAGTTTCTCTACTGAGAACTTCGAGAGAACCGCCGTATTTACCAACAAGCTGGTCAATGCGATTGCTTTGCCCGTTGTAGATTACTAAATCTTTTGACATTTTTTCCTTATTCTTGGGAACAGGATGTATAAATAGTTATCTTAATCTAAGAATACATAACTTGACGAGTCTGCTGAACAGCCAATGATAAAATTTCTGCTGCCTGTTCAATTTCTTCAATATTTGTAAATTTACCTATACCAATACGCAAAGCCCCTTCAATAATCTTTGTGGATAAATTCATAGCTTGAAGTACATGAGAAGGTGCTTCTACACCCGATGAACAAGCGGCTCCTGTAGAAATAGCTAGTTTCTGGCGTACTCTAGCAATAATTGCAGTGTTGGGAACATCAGGAATAGATATATGAAGATTGCCAGATAATCGGTTGCTAACGTCACCATTAATGACTAGACCAGGAATTTTATCTAGTAGCAAGCTTTGTAATTTATCTCTTAAGTCTGCGATCGCTTTTTCGTCTTCTTCCATTTCTAACAGTCGTAGGCGGCAGGCTTCTCCTAACCCGACAATACCCGGAACATTGAGTGTACCTGAACGTAGTCCTTTTTGATGCCCACCACCAAACAAAATAGGATTGAGCTGGTATCCCTTTCTTACTACTAATGCTCCTGAGCCTTTTGGCCCATAAAGCTTGTGGGCAGAAATCGCCAGATAAGTAATACCCCATTCTTCAAAATTGATGGGTATTTTTCCTACAGCTTGAGAAGCATCACATAAAAATGAGATATTATATTTTTTCGCTATTCGTCCAACTTCTTGGATAGGATAAATATTTCCAATTTCATTATTTGCTGCCATTACACAGAGCAATGAAATTCCCGAAGCACAGACTTTATCAAGAGAATCTAAATCTAATCTGCCTTTTGAATCAATTCGCAAATCGATAACTTCAGCCAGGTTTTTTTTTGCTAACGTATGACAGGTATCTAAAACAGCCCTGTGTTCAACTGGTAAAACAGCAATACGAGGTCTGATTTTTGCAGTGTTATCAATAGGTATGCTACCTTGAATGACTAAATTAATGCTTTCGGTAGCTCCTGATGTAAAAATTACTTCTTTAGATGATGCGCCAACTAATTTAGCAACATTGACAGATGCTTGAAGCACAGCTTTTTTTGCTTCATCTCCATAAGCATGATCAGTGCTACTAGCGTTACCAAATGCTGTAGTCATATAATATAACATCAATTCTGCAACACGCTTATCAACAGGCGTTGTTGAGTGATAGTCGAAATATATATAATTAGCGTTGCTAGGAGCAATTTTACTTTTCATATTTAAATTAATCTGACTTCAAGAATAATTATTGTTAGCTTCGTTGAACACGATAAAAAACTTCTGAGTGATTTGGAGTAAACAAAATGTAGCGATTGGGTAAAAAATAACGTAGCCAACGCATTAGAGTCTGCCAAGCATATTCTGCATCAAAGCCAGGAATTTCGGCGCATGGGAGTGAGGAAAGAAAATTACGTACTGCACCAAAACGTTGTGGAGTTGTAACGAAGGCATCAACCTGTCGAATTATTGGCATCTCTAGCAAAATAAGACCTAAGTAAGATTCAAAAGCATCTTTTGGCAAATTAGGAGTTAATGGTAATGTATGTAGGTCTAATAATGCTGCTTTTTTACTAGCTGTACTTAACTTCTCTAATTGTCCAGAGTAAGCTAAATATAAATCCTCTGGATTACGTAATGTTGGCAACCAATAATTAATTCTGATTTGTTGCTGGGCTAAATTTTCCAAACTTGATTTTTTTACTTCAACAGTAAGCGAAGGTGTTTTTTGCAAATGATGACGTTTGAGAATTTCTATTGTTATAGACATTTGCTCAAATAAACCATCATCAATCTGAATGCATCCTGCTAAAAGTTCAGTTTCAAATGTTTTTAAATTAGTATCTGCAGTTGGAAGGGCTACAAGAATTTCAAAATTCGGGTAATCAGACCATCCCAAGGCTGAAGCAGTTAAATTAGCGGAACCTATGAGACACTTTTCGTCTGCACGATAAAATTTTGCGTGTAAGTTGTGTCTTAACCAAAGTGAAGAATTAGGGCGTGCTTTGATAATAGTCCATACTTCTAAATCGCTTACCCCAGCTAAAATCTCTTCAGGATGCCAACGTGTTATACATCTAACTTTAACTTCAGTAGATACCTTTAAAAGCAGTCTTTCTAACACGGAAGCCTTGATAAAGGGTGCAGCAAGTACAACATCTTTATGAGCTTCCGTACATAGTTTCTCTAACTGATTCGCTGGAAAAATCACAAATTAATTATCCAATTTGCTCTTCTTTCTCTAAAAATTGTCTAGCAATACGTCCCCAATCTACACGAGTATCTTGAGCAGCTTGACGACGTTTACCATCAGGTTGTTCGTCTTCATATCTTGCCCAGGCCATTAATAAAAGTTTTAATCCTTGTGATGAATTAGTCAGACGATATCGTAGGGTATCTGTATCTACTCCATCTACGTCTTTCTCTAAAACTTCTACCAAATTTTTATAAGCGGGATGATTTGTATTTAAAGTAACTATAACTGTTCCCCCTCTAAGCTTGACTGTGAAAAAAGCTGGTGTTTCTAGATCGGCTTCGGCGAACGTATATTTTAAACCATTGTCTATTGTTGAAGCCGCCAATGCTTTAGCTTGGATTTCTGTAATACCCTCATCCGTTAAAGTTTTTTCAATAACTTGCTTACGCTCCTGGACTGATAGAGACTCATCATTATCACTTTCACCCTTGTACCCGTCTTGCTTACGTCTCTCTGTGACAGCAGTTGCTATTTGCTCGGCTAAATGCCCTTGATGTCGATTATTACTTCCGCCACCACGAGTTCCTTTTGTTTGATTCTTAATATGTCTACGAATATTACTGAGTATTTTCTGAATTCTATGAGCAATTTCGATGAAAGGTTCTCTAGGGTCTTCATCTTGTTTCAGTTCTTCTTTTAACTGAGTTATACTTTTATCACCTAATATAGAATTAATGTCAATTGCTATTAACTCTGCAAAGTTACGAGCAGACTGTTTATTGTTAGTTACCCCAAATAAATCATCAAGTGATGGTGGAAATTCAACTTCAATTCCCCACCAACGTTCAGTAGTATCATATTTGATAACTAAGGATTGATTGAGTTCTAATTCACGGCCAGCACGAACTATGGATACTCCTATATTATTGGCGGCATGTTTTCCATGTGGAAGATCACCCGGATTTTGACCAGGTACTGCTTGACGAGCTTCTTCTCTAGCATAAGAGAAGCGCACTCTCACTTCATGTGGCTGACCACGAAAATCAATACTATAAATAATTTCTGAACTATCTTTATCTTCCCAAAGTTTAAACATTGGAGTTTGATCAAACGGTGAAGGGCATGATGTTCTTGCCATTAAATATCCAGGATCATTAGGAAAAGCTAATTTATTAACCATAATGTTGCTTAGGTTGTCTAAATCAAAAGCCATCATACGAATAGACACTTTACCACTGTCTAAAAATCTTCGATACATTCTACCAACTAATAGTTCAGAGTTATCAATAATGGCTTTTCCAGTTCTCCAAATGCATTTGTCAATTTTTGACCAGACTACTAATGTCCCACTGCGACCAAATGTATTACCAACTCTGTGCCAAATATTAGGAATTGCTTTTAATTGTGGTTCTGGTACTTCTGTTTGTTGCTGTTGCTTGATTTCCTCTAAGTCTAAATAGGTATAGAGAGCGTTTTCCACACCGTCTTGCCAACTCCAAACCTCAACCTTTTGGCATTGGGAAACTGAAGAAGATGGTAATCCCATCCCAAAGCGACCAATTCCTATATGTTTTGCTGCATCTAGATAAGTGCCATTACCAAACTGCAATGCCAAACGCAAAACTGTTGCATCCATCCCACAACCATTATCCAAGATAGCAATTTTATGAATGCGGTAACTCCGGCGCTGTTCAAGCCTGACTTGCTGTTCCCCACAAAGGAGTTCAACTTGAGTTGCTCCTGCTTGTATAGAATTATCCATCAGTTCAGCAATGGCATAAGCTGCATTTTTATAACCGTTGTCTCGCATTGCTTGCACTGCTAAGTGTGCTGGAACTATATCATGGGGATTGATAGCCATAGATTTTAACCGATAACATTAATTAAATAATTAGTATAATTTAGCTCTAAGTAGAACGATGCAAATAAACCGAACTATGTAACGAAAAGTAAAGTTACCTAAAACCTTCTTCCCTTCTGCCCTTTGCCTCCTGCCTTGTCATAACGACAATTTTTAACATCGATCTACTTACTTATAGTTTTCCCTAAAATTAGGCTAAGGTATTAATTTAAACTTGATTTAGAAAAAAAAGCGGCGTTGCTGAATTAAGGGATGAATTAATTTATGCACGTATAGTTTTATACTTTAAATAGCAGAGTAATATTTTGATTGAGTATCTCAGTATTTGTTCTGATTTGGAATAACATAAAGTTTTTCGGTGAAGTCGTGCAAGATAATGTCGTAATCGAGTGTTCTCATTTTCAACCCTTGTCATGTACGTTTTGCTGATAATTTGGTCGCCACTAGCGGGACTTAAACAAAACAAAAAAGTAAAAAAGGCTATAATGCTTAAATAGCA
>NZ_JCACKA010000130.1:0-20310 GCF_059505145.1 Mojavia sp. | reverse complement strand
TGATTGCCCAAGCGCCAGTTGCAACTGACCTTGAGTGTTGAACGCTTGGGCTAAAACTGATGTATGCTCTTTAGCTCTGGTGTTTGAATTGGCTTGTAATAAAGTTAAACTATCTGCGTGAAGCGAGGTGATCGCATTGCGAATCGCTTTGGTTGCCTCAGGCCATTGTCCCAATTGTTGAGCTGCTAATGATAAATAGTTCAATGCCAATGCTTGGTTGAGCTTGTCACCTTGAGATTCTAACGCTTGAGAAGCTTGTTGTAGAACCTTTACTGCTTCAGCAAATTTCTCTTTTTGGTATAATTCCCAACCCTGTTGCAATAGTTGCAGAGAATTTACATTTTGGCTGCCAAAGGTTTGAGTCGCATCAATTGTCTGTGCTCTTAACATGAGTTGCCAAGAGATGCTTAATACTATACCAGTCAGTAACACAAGACTCAGCCGAGATAAGTAGTAATTAATACCAAGAAAAATTTTAGGGAACACGGCAGGTAGTTGGATTAGAAGTAAAAGTTTGAGGAGTATTTACTGCTTGGGCAGTGAGAACGACTTCGCCCTTGTTGTTGAACTTCCAACTATCAGCTGGCACAATTTCAACGCCAGCAGATGCTTCAGATGGTTGCGTGGCAGTCTTTAAGTTCTGCCGATTAGCCATAACAGACGGACGGCGAGCATCTTCCCACACTGCATCACTACTGAGTAGTTCGCTGGGATTAGGCGGTAAACCGCCACGACCGATGATTGTAAATTGGCTGGCTATTTTGCCATTTTGGGCGTTACAGCCTTGTGCAATTAATCCAGAAGCATCAACAACCTCTGCTGGTAATTCTGCTAACCCCCGGCTGGGGTCAACATCAGGCGTATTGATATTTACTTGACCGCTTAACGTAGGACTTGCCTGAGAAATTGCAGAGATGTCACTTGTTAGTAGTTTTTGGGTGTCAAGTTGGATAGGGTCGTTGGTTGATAGTAGTCTCACTAAGTCTTCTCGACTACGCACCACCATACCAAAGATGTTAGTTGCGTTGATTGCGACTGTACCACCACTGCCGCTAAAAGCATTGGCGGTGATGTCGCTATTTTCTCTTGGGACAGCAACAATGAATGGAGAATCAATAATGATATTACCGCCATTTCCACCAGCTTGTGCCGTGCCTGCGCTAGTAGAGATATTACTATTACGGCGCAGCAGCAATAAGTCTTGAGCTTGCAGCTCAATATTGCCGCCATTTCCTGATTTGGTTGTAGAAATAACAGCTCCTTGATTATCCAGTTTTATGGAGCGAGCTTGTACCTTTAGATTTCCTGCCTTGCCTGAACCTATACTGCTCACAGTAATCTCTGCCCCATCCCGAACATTTAACTGTCCAGTTTTAATAGTCAAATCTCCGGCATTTCCGATAGCCAATGTTGCAGCTGATAAGGTGCTGGGAAACTCACCATTTGCTGTGGTACCAATAACTTCCATAGATTCTGAAGCGGTTACTTCCACAGTTCCCCCTGAACCACTACCATAAGTAGAAGCTGATACCTCTGCCCCATCCTGGATAACTAATCTCTTAGTTGCAATTGTGATTTTGCCAGCAGCTTCAGCACCAAAAGTGTCACTAAACACGAAACTTCGAGTACCATTTTTTGGTCTTCCAAAAAGTTCCACAGATTCGGAAGCAGTTACTTCCACAGTTCCGCCTGGGCCGTTGCCAAAAGCACCAGATCCTACTTCAGCGCCATCCCGAATAATCAATCTTCCCGTTTTGATGGTTATATTTCCCCCAGATCCCGTAGCTCCTTGATTGACTTCACTAAAAATACCGCTGCTAACAACCTGACCATCTGCATTTGTTCCCGCTCCAATCAGTTCTACCGAATTTAAAGAATTCACCCTCAAATTGCCGGCTGAACCTTTGCCAGAAGTGCCAGTTGATATCTGTGCTCCATCTTGGACTATTAAGCGTTTAGTATCTATAGTCAGATTTCCGCCCTTTCCGATGGCATATTGATTGACTTTAGCGCCTAATTGGCTGCCAGACCTGTTATCTTTACTCCGCCCGCTTACTTTAACTAAGTCACTAGCATGAACATTTAAAATTCCTGCATCTCCTATGCCCAAAGTGCCAGCACCTATTTGTGCCCCATCTTCTACAAACAGTTGTTCAGTCTGAATATTTACATTTCCCCCCTCACCAGTGGCTTGTCGATTTACATTAGCATTTATGTAACTAGGGTACTGACCACCATATTTGGCTGATGTTCCAATCACTCTCACTTCTTTTGCCCGAATGCTTACATTGCCTGCCTTTCCAGCACCAAAGTTACCAGATGTGACCTCTGCCCCTCCTTGGACAATCAACTGCTTAGTTTCAACATAGAGATTTCCCCCATCTCCTGTGGCTTCCGATTCGACTGTCGCACGCAAGCTAGTAGCAATTTCACCATCTTCTGATTCCCCAATAACTTGCACAGAATCATAGGCATTTACAGTTACTTGGCCTGCTTGTCCCTCGCTATGAGTAGAAGCTGTTACCTGTGACCCATCCTGAAGGCTCAACCTCCCAGTCGTAATTGACAAACTTCCCGCAGACCCAGCACCGTAAGTTCGAGCAGAAAGTAAGCTACCTACTTTACGACCATTAGCCAAGGTTTTAGAACCAATCAACTCTACCGACTCAGAGGCAGTGATATTAAAAGTGCCTCCTGGTTTTGAACCCAAAGTCAGGGTCTCAATAGTGGAACCGTCTCGTAGTAGCAACCGTCTGCCTCGAACTTGGATATCACCGGCACCTTCTCCACTAGCATCCACTGCTGACTGTTGGGACAGTTGAATATCTCCGAATGTTGAGACACCTTCATAGCTCAAGGAAAAGCCGTTCTGGGAAGGGGTTAGCCTAACTATGTCAGGGCTAGCTACACTCCCCAATTCAATTCTTCCCCCAGCAGTCTTCAAGGTTGCTCCTTCCAGCACCACCTCACCGCCCACTAAAGCTAAAGTTTGATTTGCTGGCACACGCAAACCAAAATCAGTATCTATTAGCTCGGTTGTTATTCTTTTACCTTGACCATTTCCCTGTACTAAAATCCTTTCCGGATTCGCTCCGTATTGCAAGCCAATAGGAACACTGATAGTTAGCAAAGGTTTGCTTTGGGGTGTGGTAGCACTAAATTCTATGCCATCGGCAAACTTTAGACTATTCGCTGTACTAGCTAAGAAAGATCCGCCAATGTTTAATTGAGCATTGGGGCCAAAAATTATGCCATTAGGATTCAGCAGAAATAAATTAGCTGTACCATTAGCACGAATTAAACCATCAATATTAGAGATTGAACCGCCTGTTACGCGGCTGATAATATTTTGAATATCTGGAGCATTATTGAAGTAAGCTGTACTTCCAGTTGGCACAGAAAAATCCTTGAAGCTGTGGAACAAGTTGCTTCCTTCAATAGTTCCTGCTTCAATAGTTGTGAGATTATCCTGTGTTATCACACGAGAATTATCAGGTAGTGTGCCATCGGGAGTAATTTGTGCGTTGGCACGATTTGTAGAAAATGTGATCGCACATAAGCTTGCAATTGCTAAACCTAATTTTCCGCCCCAACTGCGCTCTATAGCACTGAGATAGAACATTGCACCCTCCATCCCAAGCAAATTAGTTGCTTTACATCTGCTGAGTAAAATTAATTTATCACTACTAGTAAATAAATAGTTTTTGTTTTTAATTCACTTAATATAAATTTTTGTAGTGCCTTGCATCGCTCCAGCAAATAGTAAATCAAAATCCATAAAATATATAATATTGTACTAATTTAAATTCTTGTAAGTAGTGCCGATTCAGAATGTCAGCAGATGCAGCTCTTGTGCGATTGCCCAAGGGGCAGTGCCGAAGGCAATCGCATTCGTAATATACGGGAAAATGGCTCCTCAGAAGCACCAGTACAGGCATTTTTGAAGTGTTTGGGGGAGTTGAAGCGACCGTATTTGACTGCGTTTGAGGAGGAACTTTTGAGTTTTTTAGAGGACAAATGTTCATAGAGCAATAAAGCAGCAAGTAGCTTTACCTGCCTACTGAATTTTAACCCTAAGCTCTGCTGCTTTGAAGGTATAGAAAAGAATTAGTTTACACGTGTATCATTAATGAAAAGTTAATTCCATTAGTGGTAATAACTTGATAAAAACAGTGCTTTTCTTCCTGAATACGCGGATGGGTAGGTGTTCAAAATAAGATTTCGGTGAACAAGGCTCAAAGCCTTTTAGTATAAGACTTCTGAGCGACGTATCTATCAAAATAGCCGCGCGCCTTGTACCGTAAGCTTTTTAGCCATTTGCTTACTTCTGTATTGCAATTTTCTATGGTACGATTAATTCATTCACGCGACAGAACCTTGAAAATCAAATATAGACTAGATCTTCAGCCTCCGCAGTTGAAATTTCATTGACTCCCTATGAGGGATTGAAACGTGCAAACGTACAACTGTGCGAGGTACGAGAGAAAGTTGAAATTTCATTGACTCCCTATGAGGGATTGAAACATCTTATAGCCTGATATATCTTCCATATCTTCTGAGTTGAAATTTCATTGACTCCCTATGAGGGATTGAAACCTGTAAGAGTACCAACAGTAGTTTTTAAAGCTTCTACGTTGAAATTTCATTGACTCCCTATGAGGGATTGAAACTGGCAGATGAGAGTAACACCGAGGCTGTTAATGCTGGTTGAAATTTCATTGACTCCCTATGAGGGATTGAAACGGGAATCTCTGCATGGGCTATCTTTAGATGCATTCCGTTGAAATTTCATTGACTCCCTATGAGGGATTGAAACATTTATGAACTGTACCTTGAAGCCCATAGTTCGCACAGTTGAAATTTCATTGACTCCCTATGAGGGATTGAAACTTGGCGGCGGGATTTCAATGATTATGATCATCTCGTTGAAATTTCATTGACTCCCTATGAGGGATTGAAACAGCATCGCACATATGAATGCAGAGATATAAACAGAGAGGAAGTTGAAATTTCATTGACTCCCTATGAGGGATTGAAACATTAATACTAAGCCGACGTTTCATACTTTCGGATAGAGTTGAAATTTCATTGACTCCCTATGAGGGATTGAAACACGTATTCGCAACAATGACATCTATACCATACACCGTTGAAATTTCATTGACTCCCTATGAGGGATTGAAACAAAGGGCATTTCATGATAGCATCGGTAGATATTTTGGTTGAAATTTCACTTACTCCCTAATAGGGATTGAAACGCTTGTGATAAGAGATTGAGTTGAAAAGCATTGCAATTTTAGTTACTTTTACTTGCAACTCTAATCAAAAAACGCAAAGCCTCGTTTACTGCTTCTGAAGTTGGGAACATTTGGGCAACGTCAGGTTCTAAAAAAACTGTTAATCTTTCAAGTTCTGTATGATTATTTACCTGTTTTCCATTTAAGTTTTGACTTAGCTGAGGACTATTTTCAGCTACAGGCGATTGCAACGATAGAGTATTCAATTGATTAACAAGTGCATCCCAACTGTTGGCTTTCAAGTTAAAGTGAGCCTTTGCATCCTTTAACGTTTTATATTGTATTTTCAGAGCTTCGACCGTATAAGTTTGCCTTTGAGACGTATCAGCCTGGTTGTTAAGGTCTTCCTCAACCATTTCAACGACTTCATTAATTAGTCGGTCATGATTTTCACTAATTTGGGCAGCTGCACCCAAAATTCGAGAAGTTGCCTTAATTTGAATTTCGGTTTCCTGTTTCAGGCGATCTGCGATGCTACGGATTTGCTCTCCCAGCTTAGTTTTACCTTGACTAGGTTTAGTCGGTAATGATTTTTTACTCATGAAAGGTTCATTATTCGGAAAGTATTTCTTTAATTGCCAGCCAGATGCGCTTAAACTTCTGCACCAAACCCAAAGGATTGTTTGTTGTTTCTTCTTCCACTGAATCAACTAAAGACTGAATCCGGTCTAAACGTTCTGCTACAACATAAAGATTGTTGACCGCCTCATCCTTGCTGGACATGGATTCCTGTAGCAGAACAACCATATCAGCAATTTCGCGTTTGAGTCGTTCGTTCTCAGCTTTGCGGCGAGTTTCCCATCCCTTAATACTAGCTTTGGAACGCCGTTCATACTTGAGTTCCGCTTTAGTCTCATTGTATAAAGCCAAATACCTTTCTTTTTGAGAGTTCGCTTCTTCGTATTTGCTCAGTAATTCACTGACTCTGCCTTTTTCTTCGTTATAAAGGCAAAGGGTCTGCTGATGATTTTGTTGCTCACCAATATATAGCTGGTAGTTTTGAGCAACACCCTCTTCTAACTTAGTAAACTTGACTTGATAAGTTTGAATCTCTTGTTGAACCTGAACAAGTTGAGTTGTAGCTGCCTCGTTTTCTTTTGCTTTCTGCTGCCATTCATCACGTTGGGCGCGAGCAGTCATCAACAACTGTTTAAGCTCATGAGGAGATGCTGGTTCTTTCTGCCGTGAGCGTAGGTGATTGATGGCATTGTCATCATTTGAATCTTTGCGATCGCTTCTCCTCATTGGCATAATTTTAATTTCTACGTAGTTATTTACTAGAATTAAGTATAAAAATATAGTTTAGCTGAGATAAGCTAGTTGAAGTGTGATCTAGGTCTGCTCGTAACAAGAATTTGCTTTGTTTGACTGTAAGCGAATATTGGCAGTAGAGTAACTGTTGAAGCGATCGCTTATTTGGAAAATGTAAATTAGTGCAGATCCGAAATAGTCTTAGTCACTCCCAGAGCAACCACAGCCCCCAAGCGCAAGTCAAGAGCTAAATCAGCGCCCACTGACTCAGTTCCAACATGGGCAGATGACACTGAATTAGTAGGCTTGGTGTTTGATTTGGAGCCAACGGCAACAGCATCGCTTTACTCACAATATACGATTGCACTTCATGCTTGGTTTCTTGAGCAAGTGCGGCAAGTTGACCCAGACCTATCAGCTTATCTCCACGATGGACAGTCAGAAAAGCCATTCAACATCTCAGCACTGGAAGGTCAACTGCTTGCTAGTGGCAAGCAACTGCAATTAGTCGCCAACCAAATTTACCATTGGCATATCAATGGGTTGTCTCAGAGAGTGGCATTGTTTCTCAAACAGTGGTTAACTCATTTACCCCAAACAATCGATTTGAGAGGGGCATCCTTGCAAATAAAACAGGTGAGTATCGCTCATCCTCCAACCACTTATGCTCAATTACTGCGATCGCTAACTCAACAATCAGTAGTAGACCTAAGCTTTGTTTCACCAACGAGTTTTCGGCGCAAAGGACATCATTTCCCCCTGCCAGTACCAGAGAATCTTTTCCATAGCTACCAGGACTTACGCAACTGGCACAGAGCGATCGCTAGTTTATAGTATTTATGTACTATATAAAATTGGCGTACTCAGAGGGCATTGCTGAAATTAGTGCTGAAATTAGTAACACTAATCGGCTGTGTTAACTATTCTTCAAATCATGAGAAAATTAGTTGAGGATGCATAAAATAAATCCAGTCATTTATGCGATTTACTAAACTTAACTATTGTCAATACTTGTTAAGTAGTCAGATTAATTATACTCTCACAAATTTAGCAGAGCAGAAGCGAGCAGATTAGTCATGATAAAATTAATCGCTATCTCAAGGGTGAAAAGCTAACACCACGTTTGCTTTGGGATAATGTTAAAGATATCATCTCTGTAAGTGATAACGCATATCTCGTTTTTGATGACACAGTAATTGATAAACGATATGCCAAAGAAATAGAAATAACTAAACGCCAATATAGTGGCAACGAGCATCGAGTTATCCAAGGGATTGGGCTAATAAATTGTATATATGTCAATCATGAGGTCGGAAAATTTTGGGTGGTTGATTATCGTATTTATGACCCAGAAAGAGATGGAAAAACAAAAATAGTCCATGTTACAGAGATGCTGCAAAACCTGGTCTATCATAAGACTTTGCCATTTCAATCAGTCTTAATGGACACTTGGTATGCGACAAATAAATTGATGTTATATATTGATAGTTTAGAGAAATATTATTATTGTCCTCTGAAACGTAATCGACTTGTTGATGATACGGGTAAGCAAGAAGATTATAAAAAAATTGAGTTGTTATCTTGGAATGATGAGGAGTTAAAATCAGGTAAAATAGTTAAAATTAAGAAGTTTCCAGCCGCCAAAAAAGTGAAACTCTTCCGGGTAACTGTCTCTACCGACAGAACGGATTTTATCGCTACGAACGATTTATCTCAAGATTCTACGGACGTTGTACAACAAGTGTCTAAGGTTCGATTGTATTGTTGAGGAGTTTCATAGGGAATTAAAGCAATTGACTGGTATTGAATCATGTCAATGCCGTAAGGGTCGTATTCAAAGAAATCATATTGCCTGCGCTATTTTAGTCTGGCTTAGGCTCAAAGATTTAGCTTATCAAGCTCGTCAAACAATCTATCAAATCAAGCATGGATTGTTATCAAATTATTTAGTTCAGCAACTAAAACGTCCGGCTGTTTCCATGTTGATTGCCTAGTTGTTTGGCGCGAGGTGTAGCCAGCCGCGCCATTGCTTGTGACAGTTGCGTAAGTCCTGGCTACCTACGGCGGTGGAACGACTTTTCGCAGCAGCCTGTAGAACAAGAGATTTTTCTGGAATGGATTGATGAAAGCCTCATCATTCATCAGCATCGTTTGGAATCGATGAAAGTTGCAGCAGGCAAGCAGGGGTCAGTCACTGGTTTTACAGGAGCGATATCCTTGGGTTTGAGCAGGACAGCTTTAGCAAATACTGAATTTACACAGCTATTTTATGCTTTGGTCAGGCTTGCGCCATACTGCGGTACAGGACACAAAACTACTTTTGGTTTAGGACAAACACGCTCTGGATGGTTGCAAGAGCAAAAGTCAGCTGTAGCCGAGCAGTTGATTACAGATATGCTGGCTCAACGGATTGAAGAACTGACCGAGATATTTATTGCCCAACGCAAACGCAAGGGGGGCAATCGCACAGATAGGATTGCCAGCACTTGGGCAACTGTACTGGCCCGTCGGGAACATGGGGACTCTTTGGGGGCGATCGCACTTGATTTGGAGATGAAACTTGAGACGGTGAAAACTTATGTAAAGTTGGCTCGAAAGGCTCTCAAGGGGACTGATGAGGGGGCGATCGAGAATCGTCGGTGAGCGGCGTATCAGGGCTTGGCGCGAAGCGGAGGGGAGCAGAAGCGTTCAATGGGATGGCATTAACGTGAGTTAGACGGATTGACAAACAAGAATTTTCTGCATAACGTAAAGGCGCAAATAGTGAAGACAATTATTAATGCTAACGGTCAGTTATCAATACAATTAACTAGGTTTTCAGAAATTTAAAATATCTAATGAATCTTCTATTTGTAAATGTAAGACTCTTTGACGTGCATCATTAAGTACTTCTAATTTACCTTCTTTACGATAAATATTTACAGCTTTCTGAAAGTCTGTAATTGCTTGTTGCTTATCTCCCATCTCTGCTTGCACGTTGCCACGGTTGTAATAAGCATCAGCATAATTAGGATTAATTGTGAGTGCCTGAGTATAATCATCAATTGCTCCAGCATGATCTCCTAAATCATAACGAGCATTGCCGCGATTGAAATAAGCATTGGCATCATGAGGATTAATAGCAATTACTTGAGTATAATCATCAATTGCACCTTCGTAATCGCCTATATCAGCACGAGCATTACCACGATTTTTATAAGCAATAGCATCGTGAGGATTCATTTTAATAGCTTTATTAAAGCTTTGCTGCTCTCTTAAAAAATATTGCTCTATGCCACAGTTTTTATAAGTTATGGCATAGTTAGGATTAATTGTGAGTGCCTGAGTATAATCTTCAATTGCTCCTTGGTTATCTCCTAGATGGGAGCGAGCATCTGCACGATTTTTATAAGCAACTGCCACATGAGGATTAAGTCTAATAGCTTGGTTATAATCATCAATTGCTGCTGTATAATTTCCTAATTGATAGCTTGCTAAACCCCGTTTAACATAGAATCTAGGCTCGTTAAGGTTAATCTGAATAGCTTGAGAATAATCTGCGCTCGCTGCTTCGTAATCTCCTAGCTGATAATGACTTATACCTCGTTTATAATAAATTTCTGCATCATGGGGATATAAATTTAAAGCTTGGCTATAATTTGCAATAGCATCTGTATATTCTCCTTTAGCAAAGGACTCATGACCTAATTTTAGGTAGTCAATTTCTTGTTTATCTTCATTAATTAATAGGTTTTGTTTAACAAGCTGATTATCAGGTACCGATAAAATCTGCGATATCTTATGGTCGTACTGAGATAAATTATAATTTATCGAGGATTGAAACTGTTCTAAATAGCAACGCAAACCACCACCATATAATAATTGTTCTATCCCAAAGGCGATTCTGCCAGTTTTGAGTTTAATCATCCGGGTAGGTAGAAACCCTGCCAGAAAAAGGTGATATTCCGATTGCGCTTCGTGTATTTCTTCTTGAATTAATATGCAGACTATAACTGCATTTTTCGCTACTTCTTCTGAACTTACAGACCATCTAACTCGATCAATACTACCATGCCGAGACTTTACTTCAATCCCAACTGATGGGTTAGTAGTGAGGGTAAAATCTATCTTGCCATCGCCACCGAAGCGTTTTTCATAATTAACTTCGCAAATTAAGTCAGCTAGGCGTTCTTTCACAACTTCCTCACCTAATTTACCTTTGAGATAGCTAATAAAAACATCACGCACTGACGAAACCCGTTTATATTTTTCAGCCATTTGCCAGCAAAATTCCCGGAGTATTTTTAATCTTTCTCCAGAAATTATGGTTAATTCACTATATTGACCTTCGGTTTGGCAATGAAGCAGAGAACCGGATGTTAACCTTTTAACAAAATCAGACTGTTGTGATCGCAGTAGCGTAATCCAGTCCATTGATATATCTGCGTATCTTTGAATTAGATTATTTTAGGCAAATATTTCAGCAGCGTAAACATTTAAATTTTCGTTACCAACGAATGTAACGCGGGGTATAAACCGTCCTTGTTTCAATCCCACTTTTTTAAGAGTTAGCTCCTAGATCCTTTGACTGACATATTCACTGCCCAACGCAAACGCAAGGGTGGAGAGCGCACTGATAGGATTGCCAGCACTTGGGCGACTGTACTGGCCCGTCGAGAACATGGGGATTCTTTGGGGGCGCTCGCACTTGATTTGAAAATGAAAACTGAGACAGTGAAAACTTACGTGAAGTTGGCTCGAAAGGCTCTCAAGCAGGGGTAGCTGATGCCCACAGTAGATTTTATCGAGGTACTTGAGAACTGAATTATGACCAGTTTTGAACTTAAAATTCACGCATCACCTCTTCAATGCGTGAATTATTTAATTTAAGAATACAAGCCCCTGAATTTATTGCCTTAAATTGCTGCTGCAATTAGCTAAACAAAGGGGTTTCAGCAATCATCCAAGAGTGCAGGTCTTGAGAGCCTGCGTTCAATGGCGATCACCCCATACCAGATCTGGATGATCGCCCCTATTCTCATGAGGCCCTTGTTGCCGTTTTATAATGAAAGGATGCAAAAGCTTACCATTACCCGACCTGACGATTGGCATCTGCATCTGCGCGACGGTGCAGCACTGAAAGCGGTTCTGCCCTACACGGTGCGTCAGTTTGCCCGCGCGATCATCATGCCGAACTTGAAGCCCCCTATCCGCTCGGTGGCAGATGCGGCTTGCTATCGCGATCGCATCCTCGCCGCTATTCCAGAGGGGCAACAGTTTGAGCCATTGATGACGCTCTACCTCACCGACAACACCAGCCCCGACGACATTCTCCTGGCGAAAGAATCCCAGTTTATCAAAGCCGTCAAGTACTACCCAGCCGGTGCAACGACTAACTCAGACTCCGGTGTGACGGATATTCGGAACAGCGATCGCGTCTTTGAAGCGATGCAGCAGGTGGGCATGCCGTTATTACTGCATGGGGAAGTGACCGATAACGATGTTGATACGTTTGATCGCGAGAAGGTGTTTATCGAGCGACATTTAATCCCCCTCAAGCAGCGATTTCCCAACCTGCGGGTGGTGCTCGAGCATATCACCACCTCCGATGCGGTGCAGTATGTCCTGTCTGCCAACACCATCGCGGCAACAATTACGCCACAACATTTGTTGTTTAACCGTAATGCCCTATTCAAAGGCGGCCTTCGCCCCCATTTTTATTGCCTGCCCATTTTGAAACGGGAGGAGCATCGTCAGGCTTTGTTGCAAGCGGCAACATCGCTTAATCCGAAGTTTTTTCTAGGTACCGATAGCGCTCCCCATACCCGCACCAGCAAAGAAAGTTCCTGTGGCTGCGCGGGATGCTTTTCGGCTCTGCACGCCCTTGAGTTGTATGCCGAAGCATTTGAAAGCGTGAAAGCCCTGGATAAACTGGAGGCGTTCGCTAGCTTTTATGGCCCAGATTTTTATCAACTGCCGCGTAATACTGAGCGAATTACCTTGTCCAAAACGACTTGGCGCGTTCCTGATGAAATTCCATTTATGGAATCTGGGCTTGTACCTTTGGGGGCAGGGCAGGAAATGACATGGCAAATGGTATGACATTCGTATTGTGCATCAGCCGTTGTGGAATCCTGTCGGTTAGCTTAGTCCAACGAGTAATTTGAATTCTGGCTCAAATTTGAGTCGGTGAATCTTCCATTTTGAGTGGCGATCGCACTTGATTTGGAGATGATGAAACCTGAGACGGTGAAAACTTATGTCAAGTTAGCTCGAAAGGCTCTTAAGGGGACAGTTGAGGGGGCTATTGAGAATCAGTAGTCGGCAGATTAGGGCTTGGTGCGAAGCAAGAGAAAGCAATAATAGTCACCGCAATAGCAGGAGTAAAAACGGTAGGGATCATCAGCAGGCGAAGTGTTACGAGTTTTGAGTGATTTGCAATGCCTGACGGTAAGCCGTTTGCGCGTCTACGCATTCGGAGGCTACAGGAAAATTGTCAGTTAGAAGCACCAGCCCAGGAGGTTCTAAAGTGTTTGGAAAAACTCAAGCGACCGTATTTAACCAAGTTTGAGGAAAAGCTATTGAGTTTCATAGAGCAAGAATGTGATAAGAATGAGTAACATATGCAACAACCTGCGTTCGCGCAAGCGCGACGAATGCCGTTCGCCCAATTGGTGCGGGAACTGCGCCATACGATGCAGCTATCCCAAGAAAAGTTCACCGAATTAGGTATGACCTTTGCTACCATTAATCGGTGGGAAAATGGACGCGCTACGCCTTCTGCTTTAGCACTCAAGTAAATTGACACGTTGCTAAACCAATTGTCTCAATCCCCCAATGCAAGGTTGCGGGAACGGAGCCGAGCCATTCAAGAAAAATACTTTCTTTCAAGGGAAGTAAACGTATGAGGGCTGAAAGGAGAAATCGGAGCAAACGCCTGTTTGACTTTGGGCTAGTAGTTCTCAGTGTGGCTGTAGCACTTGGACTTACGCTGCTGCTGACACCGTGGCTTTATCCCACCGTTACGCCCCTATTTTTTGTAGCAGTTATGATTAGTGCCTGGTTGGGCGGATGGGAGAGTGGCTTGCTGGCAACTGTTCTGTCTACGCTGGCTATTAGCTATTTCTTCATTGAGCCACTCTATTCTTTACAAGTTATCAATATAGGAACTGTTGTTCGATTGAGTTTGCTCGCGATCGCGGCTGGGCTGGTCAGTTGCCTCTCGCAATCGCAACGAAGGGCTTTAGAGCGTCTGGGAGCCAGCTATCAAAAGCTCAAGGAAACAATGGAGCGTGAGGAAGCGGCGCGAACCAAGGGCAGTCAAACAGAGGATGCACTGCGGCAAAGCGAAGCCCGCTTTCGTGTAGTGGCGGCTAACCTGCCTCAAGGGGCGGTGTTCATGGTTGATCGCAATTTGCGCTATCTGCTGGCAGAAGGCAAAGCACTGGAAGAGGCAGGCATGACCTCTGAAGACTTCGTGGGTAAAACGATTTGGGAGGCGCTTGCTCCATCTCTTGCGAATTATTATGAACCCTACTTCCGTCAGGCATTGAATGGGGAACCGTTTAGCCATGAGCATTACAGCCACGATCACCACTACATTTCTCACGGTACTCCATTGGTGAATGATCGGGGTGAGATTTATGCGGTACTGGCAATGTCCTATGACATTACCGATCGCAAGCGTGTCGAAGATGAACGCGCCCGTGCGGAGGAAGCAGTTGCTGCCGATTTGCGAGATACGCAACTGCTGCGGGAACTAGCAGCGCGATCGGTGAGAGAAAGCAATGTGCAAACGTTGTATCAAGACTTGATCTCTGCCGCGCTCGCAATTACCCACGCTCAAGCAGGAACCATTCAACTGCTCGATCCTGCGACCCAGGAACTGGTGATGCTGGCGATGCAAAACTTCACGCCAGCGATGTTTGAGCATTTCAGTCGCATTGATGCCCGTTCTAATACGTCCTGCGGCATGGCTTTGCGGAGTGGCGAGCGCGCCTTTGTCGATTTCGATGTTCCAGAAAGCGAAGACCCAAATGGCTTTTGCCGCGTGCATATCGAGGCAGGGTATTTATCGGCTCAGTCCACGCCGTTGCTTACCCGTTCTGGCAGAGTAATCGGCATGATCTCAACTCACTGGCGCGACCGTCATCGACCGAGCGAGCGCGAGTTGCGATTTCTCGATCTCCTGGCCCGTCAAGCCGCCGATTTAATTGAACAACGACAATTTGAGCAGGCATTGCGCCAAAGTGAAGCCGACTTTCGCACTTTGGCAGACAACATCTCACAGTTTGCCTGGGCAGCAGATGTAACAGGTTGGATTTTCTGGTACAACCGCCGTTGGTTTGACTACACAGGCACCACGCTAGAGGAAATGCAGGGTTGGGGTTGGCAGAAGGTGCATCACCCTGACCATGTTGATCGCGTAGTGGGGCATTTTCGTCACTGTATTGAAACAGGTGAACCTTGGGAGGACACCTTTCCACTGCGGGGCAAAGATGGCACCTATCGCTGGTTCCTATCTCGCGCCATCCTCATTCGAGACGAGCAAGGACAGATTTTGCGCTGGTTTGGCACAAATACAGATGTCACCGACCTCAAACAAGCCGAACTGGAGATCCAGAAATTTGCTTCCCTGGCTGATAACAGTACAGACTTCATTGGTATGTGTGACCTAAATTTTGTGCCGTTCTACGTCAATGAAGCAGGCAGAAAAATGGTTGGGTTAGAGGACGTACAGCAATATAGCGAAACCCCAGTTAGAGAATTTTTCTTTCCCGAAGATCAGGACTTTATCATCAATGAGTTTTTCCCACGCGTGTTGCAGGTAGGACAGGCAGAAGTAGAAATTCGCTTCCGTCATTTCAAGACAGACGAAGCGGTGTGGATGATATACAATGTGTTTTACCTCCAAGATGTAAATAGTCAGCGGATTGGGTTGGCAACCGTCAGCCGCAATATCACTGAGCGCAAACAAGTCGAAACTGCCCGCTTGCGCCTTGCAGAGGAACGTGAACAGCTTTTACAACGGGAACAAGCCGCACGAGAAGCAGCAGAAACAGCCAACCGGATTAAAGATGAATTCTTGGCAGTTTTGTCTCATGAGTTGCGATCGCCCCTGAATCCCATTCTCGGTTGGGCAAAGCTGCTGCAAACTGGCAAGTTGGATGCAGCTAAAACTACTCAAGCGATTATGACGATCGAACGCAACGCCAAGTTACAATCCGAACTGATCGAAGACTTGCTCGATGTCTCTCGGATTTTGCAAGGAAAACTTAGCCTCAATGCTAGCTCCGTTGATTTAGCCGCTACGATTCGAGGCGCGCTCGAAACCGTGCGGCTCGCCGCAGAAGCTAAATCCATTGCGGTAGAAGCCAACTTAGATTCTGAAGTCGGGCAAGTTGCTGGCGACTCAATCCGTTTACAGCAGGTTGTGTGGAACTTGCTCTCCAATGCCGTGAAGTTCACGCCCGCAGGAGGACGTGTTGAGGTGCGATTAGAACGGGTTGACCATCAGGCGCAAATCACTGTCAGCGACAACGGCAAAGGTATGTCAGCAAATTTTCTGCCGTATGTGTTTGACTATTTTCGGCAAGAGGATGGCGCAACCACTCGTCAATTTGGCGGTTTGGGTTTGGGTTTAGCGATCGTCCGTCACTTAGTCGAGTTGCACGGTGGCACAGTAGAAGTCGTGAGTGCAGGCGAAGGATTGGGAGCGACGTTTACGGTCAAATTGCCGCAGATGAAGAGACATGAAGATGTGGAGGGCAGCAGCAGCGTAGAGAATCCCCCCTTCACTCCCTCATCCACCCTTCCACTCACAGGTTTACAAATTCTGGTGATTGACGATGAAACCGATTCACGCGAATTTGTAGCGTTCGTCTTAGAGCAAGCAGGTGCAAGCGTGACGACTGCCGCAACCGCAAGCGCAGGATTTTTGGCGTTCACGCTATCTCCGCCCGATGTGCTCATTAGCGACATTGGGATGCCCGACATGGATGGCTATATGTTGATGCGACAAGTCAGGAAATTACCACCAGAGCAGGGAGGAAAGGTGAAGGCGATCGCGCTCACGGCTTACGCTGGAGAAGGGAACCAACAGCAGGCCTTGCATACTGGGTTTCAACAGCATTTAGCCAAACCTGTGGAGCCAGATACATTAGTGCAGGCGATCGCCAAGCTATTGAGGCACAATCCATAATGTAGGAATTAACCGTACCGAGTGCTGTCAGCTTTTGGGTAGATGACTGCGAAATGGGGCAGTGGGCATATTCCACTACAACACTGATTTATTAATCTGACTTTTCCCGTTCAGTCTCTTTTGCAAGCTGTCAACCTTCTCTGGGCGACGCTACGCGAACACAGATCTCATGCAATTTTAACCAGCCTCGCCACAGTACCTGCATACCAATAGGAGGTATGACGGTGATAAGTTTGCGCTGGCTGTTTGGTTAATGATTCAAGCTCATGTTGAGGTCATACGCCGTACTGATAAAAAGTTTGAGGTTTTACCTAAGCGTTGGGTAGTAGAAAGAACATTTGGCTGGCTCAACCAGTATCATCGTCTCAGTAAGGATTATGAACGTCTTCCTGAAATGAGTGAAGCGGCCATATATGCTGTTATGACTCGTATTATGTTACATCGGCTAGTCGTCTAAAGATTTACTTTATAAATAGCCTCTAAGTTCGGCGAATCACTTACGATATGTCTTCAGCGAATACAACGAAAATAAACTTACGCCATGCTACCTTTGCTGACTTGGATCTGCTGCGACATTGGGACGAGCAACCTCATGTGATTGCTTCAGATCCTAACGATGACTGGGGTTGGGAGGTGGAACTAGATCGTAATCCCGATTGGAGGGAGCAATTGATTGCTGAAATCGAAGGTCGTCCCATCGGATTTATACAGATCATCGATCCTGCACGAGAGGAAAGTCACTATTGGGGAGATATCGCAGTCGATCTTCGTGCTATTGATATTTGGATCGGGGAAGCAGCTGATTTGGGCAAAGGTTATGGCACAAAAATGATGCGGCTTGCACTTGCTCGATGTTTTGCTGATCCGCTAGCCAGTAATACCCGCGTCCACCGCTTCTATGAACGCCTTGGTTTCAAATTCATCGAGTATCGACGGTTCGGTGACGATGAGTGCTTTGTTTATCGTCTGAACCGAGCAGATTGGCATTATGAAAGTTAGATGAGTTCATTTACCTAAAGTTCCTTCGATTACTTGCCGCCGAAATCTTAGCAGATGTATGTGACTTCAATAGCATAACTGCCCGATTTCCTTACACATCTAATGATTTTCTGCAACCTGTTAGAGCAATTGCTGCTATGGGAAAACTGAAAACAAGACCATGTGCTGAAAAATCTGAGTGTAATTCGTCAGCCGAATGCTACCAATTACAAGATTACTCAGCAGGAACAGAAATGTATACATTAATCTATAAAACTATAAAAATCGTTAATTTAAAGTAGTTGCTTTAGCAACTAACTTAAGGAAAAATTAATTATAGATAATATTATTTTTTTAATAAAACTTAAATATGACTAAACTTCATTAACTTGTATACTTAATGAAAGCTCTTTCATTTTATTAACTCTTTCATTAGCTTTAGTTGGCTACTTTCGGAATACTACAATTCCTCCATTATTAAAAAAATTGAAAGAGTTAGAAAACGAAATAAAATTTTGGCATATCATTAATAATTCTTCTAAATTACTGTCAGAAATATCAACTAATAACCCAGCAGAGAAAATTCTGTTAGAAGGCGAAAGTCTGCAAATTGAAAATTTAAACGATAAAAATAGAGGAATTCATGATCAACTAATAATTCTTAATTTTTTGCAGATCATTCTATCTGGGCTATCTTTACTTATAGTTACAATATTTGTTTGGGGAGACATTTTTGATATCTGGATTCAATATTTATTACTATTTCTAGCTTTGCTTCTTTTAGCTTTCCACATTCGTACAAACAGTAAATATATTTAAAGAAGTATTAAGGCTTTAAATAAAGATGTTAATAATGAAGAGGTAATAATAAGTAACTGATGCTGTAAAGCTATTACTAATTATAATACTATTAAAAATACGACCTTAAAATTCAAGGTTCCTTTCTTGCCGTAACTAAAGCCGAATACTACTAATTACGAGATTACTCAGTAGGAATAGTGACGTGTGTATGAGTTCAATAGATTGTAGGTAAACTTTTTATTTTTTAGTTCTTAACAAATTTTGAAAATTTTATAAAAATGAGCTAAGAATCAAGTACTGAAGCATTCCAGCCGTGTTCAGCAAACAACTGTTCTGGTTCGTCTGTACCAAAACGCCAGTGCTTGCTAATCAAGCCATTGGGATGTTTAGCCGCGACTTGCCACGATTTGACACTGACCAAATCGGCTCCCAGTAACTACTGTCTGTACTCAAATGGCTAATTATTTTGAGTAATTGGTTCACTTGAGATTCGTTTAGATACATCAACAGCCCTTCCATTAGCCAGAGTGTGGGTATGTTGATGTCAAAGCCCTGTTGTAAAAGCAAATGTGACCAAGGCTGCGTTAAGTCAGCAGCGATCGCCTGACGATGACAGTTTGCTTGTTTATCTTGCAAGATTGCTTCTCTGTACTCAACCAGTTCTGGTAAATCTAATTCGTACAAACGAGTTTGGGGCGAAAAAGGTAAACGAAATGCTCTTGTGTCTAACCCGACTCCTAAAAAGACAAATTGTTTAATTTCAGGCAACACAGACAAAATGAAGTCATCGAAGAAGCGGGTGCGGACTGCAACAAACTGAATCCGAACCGTACTACCAAGGGGATTATCACTATCATCCCGTTCCCATTTCTCGCGCCAAGCTTGGCCTGTTTCTCCTGCTAATTGTGCAGCCAAAGGATCATCAAACAGGTGATCTGGCCTGTCAGCTTCTATTGCACGTTTAGTTGCCATTACCAATGCTGTGCGGCAAACTTCATCTTGAATTTCAGGCAGATCATTCATTACTGGGAGCTTTAGTAATTATTGTTGCAGTAGCAAGCCAATTGTCTCACCTGTGTTTGTGTGTGGTCTAGTATCACTATATGTTTGAGTTGAGTTTGAAGGAAATTATGGTGAAGTTTCATTGAAATGATGGGAATCCTAAAAGTAGTTGCATTGTTCATCACTATGAAAATCTTGAATTTCCTAAAACCCAAACCACCCCAACCAACCATTGAAAGTTATGGGCAAACAGGGAGTGGACTAGAGCTTGTTCAGATTCAGTCGATTATGGAATGGCTATTCGCCAGCTTGCTGAATGCGGGGTATCATGGCAATTCGCATATCATTTGGTACAACAGCGAGCAGCTAGATCTGAGCTTAGAGCAGATGTTGAAGAAAGCAATACGCTCCTGTGAGCCAGTTTTTCTTTATCGCTGTGGCTCAAGATTATCGCTATTACCTGAAACATACTATTGGCGAATGATGGGCGAGCATCCTTCTATGCGAATTTATCAACTCGAAGTTAGGGACGGCGAGTAATTGGTTTGGGCGGCAATATTGCTAGGTCATATATTATCCATCGTTGGCTGTGGCTATAACTGAGCATCAAAAGTTGAGGTAGGGTTTATTGGTGCCTAGCCTAAATACTTGCAGGGGCAATTAAGAAATGAAAATACTTCCTGGCTTATCTGCTAACAATTGTTCACCTCTACTGGTTTCATTGCCAAAAATTATACCCATTTAAAATTACTTATGTTAATTTTGCTATAGCTTGCAAGTAGTCAGGGTTATATGGACTTT
>NZ_JCACKA010000129.1:0-20905 GCF_059505145.1 Mojavia sp. | reverse complement strand
CATTAACTCAGCATTTATCAGGTGCATTGATCCTTAATCCTTTCGGGGTGCGCTCCTTCAATAAGTTATCAATTAATATATCTACCTCCCTATTCTCTTCAGCGCTTACATTTATTCTCTAAAATATCGCTGGCTCGCTACACATCATGTCTCTTCGGGTGACGCTTGTATCTCGCTTAACGCTAATACCATTTCACTTTAATAATGATACAAATACGCGGGGTTTGGGTTTAGCACTGCTAAACCCCTACGAAAAATTTATGTCTATCAGGATTTTCATGAATTGGTATAACGCGGTGGTTTCCCCACAAGAGTCATATGAAATCTAGGAAAGAGTAGTAAGACAAAATTTTCAGCTTTAAATTTGATAACGTAGGGATTTTAGACGAAATGGCGCAATTTTGTAGGATGCAGTTGTAGTCTAAGGTTGTCGCTACCGATAACGCACAAGCGGACTGAGCATTACCTGCTAGAAATTTGCAAAAAAACTTAATATACATCTTTTGCACACGTGTGCAAAAATAAAAATATGATTAATGCACACGTGTGCAAAAGGTTGAAACAACTATTTAATAAATCAACATCTAACAGTAGGAACACATGACTCAAACTGTAAATTCCATCGATCAAGCTCTAAATAATCCTTTACATTCGCTAGAAGAATGGGAAGAGGACGTGCTTAATCGCTATCCCGATCCGGACACTATAGTTAAAGAAGGTAAAACTGTCGAAGAGTACAGGAATTACCAAACAACTACCAGAGATACAGTCAAAGAGTTCTATCGGTTAAATCATATTAATCAAACGTATGATTTTGTACTACACAAAGAAGCAGAGTTTTCCAAGTTTGACAAGAAAGAAATGAGTGTTTGGGATGCACTCGAATTTTTGAATCAATTAGTTGATGATTCAGATCCTGATACAGATTTAGACCAATTACAGCACTTGTTGCAAACATCAGAAGCTATTCGCGCTGATGGTCACCCTGACTGGATGGTACTTACCGGCTTCTTTCACGATATGGGGAAGGTGCTTTGTCTGTTTGGTGAACCCCAATGGGCTACAGTAGGCGATACCTATCCAGTGGGATGTGCATTCTCTGATAAAATTGTTTTCTCGGAATTTTTTCAAGAGAATCCTGATTACAACAACCCAAAATATAATACCAAATATGGTGTTTACGAGCCGAATTGCGGATTGAGCAATGTACATATGTCATGGGGACATGACGAGTATTTCTATCGGATGATGAAACCCTATTTGCCGGAACCCGCGTTGTACATCCTGCGCTATCACTCGTTTTATCCTCAACACCGTGAAAACGCCTACGAACATTTGATGAATGAACGCGATCGCGAAATGTTTAAATGGGTGAAGTTATTCAATCCCTACGATTTGTATTCAAAAAACCCAAATCCTCCTGATTGGCAAAAACTCAAGTCATATTATGAAGATTTAGTTGCTAAATATTTACCAGCAACATTAAAATTCTAAACTTCAGCATTAGCAAAGGTAGGCATTAAAGAACACTACGCAGATATCAGTTTCTGATTGAGCTTGTCGGAGTTACGATTATTGCTCACCAATCGTCATCAGCAAAGTTTTTTCAGCAAGCTAAAAACATCTGGATGTTGTTTGGAATCTGAATATATTGGCATCGGTAAAACTATAACACAAATATGTAAATTTACTTCGTCAATAATCAGTCCTAAAACTTTGCCTAGAGTACTATTGTTCTATGACGTTAGGTAGAGGTAAATAATACATCCTTGTCTTAAATTACTTTAAAATAGCAATAATAACTAAGTTAGCTTGTCAATCTGATTGACTCAATCTTGAAAGTAATACACCAAGCGTTTCATGTATATGCTGTACTACAATTTCATAGATTGAAAACCTTGTTATTTCTGCTTAGTGTTTTGCTATTTTGCAATAAAAATGCACAACACTTTACTTACCAAAATCTAAAATTTTACATTTATCTCTTTCTGAGACCTGTGAATTTTTATGAATGCAATTTTAGTTGTAGACGGTAATTTGGTTAAGCTAGAAATAAGCTTAAAACGGTTGTTTTCTAGCCAAAACTTCTCTAGAGATAGGAAAATGGAATAGTTTTATTCCTTTAGTAAAGGTGTTTTGATACCAGAGGTTTATTTTGCAAAAGTTCAGAATAAACGAAAATAAAATCAAATAAAATAGGAATTCGCAAGTTTGACAACATCAGTTTTTAGAAATTTTGTTTAAATCAGTTTTCAGTCTCTGCACTTTCAAATATTTTTCACAAAAATTAATGTGAGTGTTTGAGCAAGTGCAACGCTCATGGCTTTACTTAAAAAACCAAAGATTTAATAGCAATAACTCAAATCACTTCAGATCAGAAGAGGTTTGAGAAAAATTGAAAATGCAAAAGGTGGCAGTGTCAATAAGTTAGGTTTGGAGTTTTCAAACCTAGTTTATATCGTGATGACATTGCAGAGTTATATTCTGCTGACATTACTCAAATTCAAATACGTTGTTGGACATAGATGAATATGAAGAGAATTGCGTTCACCTCTGGTGTTGCACTGAGTCCCTGCGGGACACGCTTCCGCGAATGCGCGATCGCAGTTAGCATCTTAGCTTTAGTCACTGGTACTGTTGTTGGTTGCACAAATGGCGCTCAAAATGACAACACTGCTACTAACAATGATACCAACACTGCTATCAACACTAGTGCCCAGAGCCAGGGTAGTACTCAGAATAAACAATTGCAAACAATCGGTGTTAGCCTTGGTGACTTAGGTAACCCCTTCTATGTGGCAGTACAGAGGGGGGCTGAGACACAAGCAAAGAAAATTGGGAATGATATTAGAGTTAATTCGGTTTCCAGTGGCTTTGACCTGAACCAACAAGCCAACCAAATCGAAAATTTCACTGCTGCGAATACTGACCTAATTATTCTCAGCGCAGTTGACAAAAAAGGAGTTAAGCCGGCGATTGACCAAGCCAGGCAAGCAGGTAGAGTTGTCATTGCGGTAGATTCAGCCGTTGATGCAGATGTGGATGCGATGATTAGCTCCAACAATACCCAAGCTGGAGAGATTGCTTGCAAATATATAGGCGATCGCCTCAAGGGTCAAGGCAACGTAGTCATCCTCAACGGTACGCAGATGGATTCCATAGTCCAGCGCGTGGAAGGCTGTATGACTTCCTTGTCCAAATATCCTGGGATAAAAATTCTCTCAAAAGACCAGAACGCAGAAGGGACAAGGGATGGCGGACTCAGAGTTATGACAGACTTGCTTACAACCTTTCCCAAAATTGATGCTGTTTTTGCCACTAACGATCAAAGTGGAGTCGGAGCAGATTTAGCAGCTAGACAAGCCAGACGCAAAGAATTTTTTATTGTTGGGGTTGATGGTTCGCCAGATGCAACCAAAGCAATGGAAGACAAAGATGGCCTATTTGCAGCCACTGCTGCTCAAAATCCAGCAGGGATGGCGGAAAAAGCGGTTGAGATTGGTAACGATGTCATCCAAGGCAAGAAACCTAGTAATCCCAACATTTTGGTTCCAGTCAAGTTGGTCACCCGTGAGAACCTCAGCAGTTACCAAGGTTGGTAATGAGAAGGCAGAAGGCAGAAGGGGAAGGGGAGAGTAGCAATTACCCAATGCCCAACTCAAAACTTTTTTAACGAGGAGATATGAATGTGAAAAAAATTGCGATCGCAGCTAGCATATTAGGCATTCTCAGCGGTACTGTTATTGGTTGCACAAATGGCGCTCAAAATGACAATACTGCTACTAACGCTGATACCAACACTGCCACTAATACTAGTGCCCAGACTCAGACTGCTACTGGGGATAAAGAATTAAACTCGGTAGCCTTCACTGCTGGCGATTTAAGTAACCCCTTTTTCGTCCTGATGGGTAAGGAAATTGAGGCAGAAGCCAAGAACATTGGGGGAAATGATGTCAAAGTCAGTGTGGTTTCCAGTGCTTATGATCTCAACCAACAAGCCAACCAAATTGAAAATTTTACTGCCTCCAATACTGACGTGATTATCCTGAATGCTGCTGATCAAACTGGCATTCAGCCAGCCGTAGAAAAAGCCAAGCAAGCAGGTAGCGTCGTAGTTGCAGTAGATACAGGTGCAAACGGCGTGGATGCTACCGTTACCACCAATAATGTGCAAGCTGGAGAAGTTGCTTGTAAATATATTGCTGACCGACTCAAAGGCGAAGGTAATGTAGTCATTGTCAATGGGCCTCAGGTGGAATCGGTGATCCAGCGAGTTAATGGCTGCGAGAATGTATTATCCAAATATCCGGGTATTAAAATCCTCTCGAAAAACCAGAATGCAGAAGGCAGTCGGGATGGCGGACTTAGAGTTATGACTGACCTGCTGACAACCTTCCCGAAAATTGATGCTGTTTTTGCCATCAACGATCCGAGTGGAGTGGGGGCAGAACTAGCAGCTATGCAAGCACAACGTAAGGATTTCTTTATTGTTGGAGTCGATGGTGCGCCAGAAGCAATCAAAGCGATCGCCAATAAAGAGGGTTTATATGCTGCAACTGCTACTCAAAATCCCCGCGAGATGGCTAGAGAAGCAGTTAGGGTAGGCAACAACATCTTGCAAGGTAAAAAACCGAGTAGTCCCATAATTCTGATTCCAGTCAAGTTGATTACAAAAGACAACGTTGCTACAGAAAAAGGTTGGTAAAGGCTGGGTACTAGGGATTAGGAAGATTTGAATCTAACTCTACACATCTGACTTAAATCTTAAAAGAATTTTTCCCAGTCCCTAGTACCCAATCCCCAGTCCCCAATTGCGAATTTTAAATTGTTTTACAGGATGTGTTCATGACAACAAGTATTGAAACCTCGTTTTCTCATGCACCAACCGCCACCCCTGTATTAGAAATGCAAGGGATTACAAAACGATTTCATGGTGTACCTGCTCTGCAAAATGTCAATCTCACAATTTATCCGGGAGAAGTTCACGCTCTCATGGGCGAGAACGGAGCAGGCAAAAGCACATTGATGAAGATCCTCGCTGGGGCTTACATTGCCGATGAAGGCGAGATTCGCATCAATGGTAACCCCGTGAAAATTACCGATCCGGCTACAGCGCGACAGGCGGGTATTAATCTCATTTATCAAGAATTGAATGTCGCGCCCAATTTAACCGTTACCGAAAATATTTTTATGGGTAGCGAGTTACGGCGGGGTCAGTTTTTAGACCGCCAAGCTATGGAACAGGAAGCACGACAAGTTCTCCAAAGCCTGGGTGCTAGTTTTGCCACAACTGATATAGTTGGCACTCTCTCTATTGCCGAACAGCAGCAGGTAGAAATTGCAAGGGCCCTGAAAGACAAAAGCCGCATTTTGGTGATGGATGAGCCAACAGCTGCATTATCTGACCGTGAGACTGAACGTTTGTTTGAGGTAATTCGCAAACTCCGGGATGATGGCATTGCCATTATCTACATCAGTCACCGGATGGAAGAAGTGTATGCTTTAGCTAACCGGATTAGCGTGCTGCGTGATGGTCAATACGTTGGTAGTTTGACAAGAGATGAAATTTCTCCCCAGCGATTGGTGCAGATGATGGTCGGTCGTCCGATGCAAGATTTTTACGAACATCAGCGGCGAACAAATTTTGGGCCAGTGGTGCTGGAAGTTAGGAATATCAGCGACGGGCGAAAGATTGAGCCGGCTAGTTTTGAAATTCATGCTGGAGAGATTCTCGGTTTAGCTGGGCTGGTTGGTGCAGGACGCACCGAATTATCCCGGCTGATTTTTGGTGCTGACCGCAAAGCAAGTGGTGAAGTATTCCTAGATGGCAAAAAACTAAATATTAATAGTCCCAGCGATGCTATTGCTGCCGGCATTGGCTATGTCCCAGAAGACCGCAAAGACCAGGGTTTGTTTCTGGAGATGAGTTCCCGGAAGAATATTGCCCTCAACAGGCTGAAGCAGGATGCAAAGGCTGGAGTTGTTAACTGGGGTTCAGTCAATCAGATTGCGACAGAGGCGGTAGAAAACTTTCATATCCGGCTTGCCAACCTGGAAATTAGAGCCGTGGATCTTTCCGGTGGGAATCAGCAAAAGCTGCTGCTAGCGCGCTGGCTAGCCATTAAGCCGAAAGTATTGATGCTGGATGAGCCAACACGGGGTGTAGATATCGGTGCTAAAAGCGAAATTTACCGGATTATGAGTGAACTCGCAGCATATGGTATCGCTATTTTAATGGTTTCCAGCGAACTACCGGAGATTGTCGGCATGAGCGATCGCGTCTTGGTGATGCGAGAAGGGCAGCTGGTAGGCGAACTTGACGGCAGCCTCGGCAAAGAGATTACCCAAGAAAAAATTATGCACTACGCCACAGGAGCAGCGGAGGTACTAGGATCATGAGTCAAACCTTAAAACCTGCCAAAAATAGACCCGGCACGCAACCGGTGTCGCGCCAGCGTCAATCAATTAACAATCTCATGCAAGTTGCAGGGATTTTACCGATTCTGCTACTGATCTGCATCTTATTTTCGTTTTTGACCCCCAACTTCCTCTCGCCCGGTAACGCCGTCAATATATTGCGGCAGGCATCAATCAATATTGTGCTGGCAACGGGAATGACCTTTGTGATCCTGACTGGAGGTATTGACCTTTCAGTTGGGTCAATATTGGCTGTTTCTGCCGTAGCTGCGCTGCTAGTATCCCTGGTTCCAGGTTTGGGTTGGGCGGCTGTGCTTGCTGGTCTGGGGACAGGATTAGCTTTGGGTTTACTGAACGGCGCTTTGATCACCTTTTTGGATGTACCACCCTTTATTGTTACTTTGGGTTCACTTACCGCCTTGCGGGGTGTTGCCTATTTGATCGCCAGGGGTACAACGGTAATTAATCGTGACATAAATTTTGCTTGGGTAGGTAATAGCTATTTGGGCCCCTTTCCTTGGCTAGTAGTAATTGCTCTACTGGCTGTCCTAGCTAGTTGGTTTATTCTGCGACAAACTGTGTTAGGAGTGCAGATATATGCCGTCGGTGGTAACGAACGAGCAGCAAGATTAACTGGTATCAAAGTCAATCGCGTCTTGCTATTTGTCTATGGCGTCAGTGGATTAATGGCAGGTTTGGCAGGAATCATGAGTGCTAGCCGTTTATATAGTGCTAGTGGCTTACTGGGCCAAGGTTATGAATTGGATGCGATCGCGGCTGTAATTCTAGGTGGTACTAGCTTCACAGGCGGTATTGGTACTATTACCGGAACTCTTCTCGGTGCATTAATCATCGCTATTCTCAACAATGGTTTGACTCTGTTGAACTTGTCTTACTTCTGGCAACTGGTCGTCAAAGGCCTGGTAATTATTTTAGCTGTAATGATTGATCGACTCCGCAGACGTTCTAGACGGTGAACAATCCAAGAATTTACCTAGTATGTGACTTAAATCTAATAGTTCTTGACTGTGAAGTTTAAGTCACAGACACATGGTAGTACTGATCAAACTGAAATTGAAATCTCTAAAACCTCGTATAGCAAGACTTTTCAGACGCGATATCCAGATTCCACTCCCATTATGTAGCGCGTTGAAAAAGAGGCAAGGGAGCAGGGAGCAGGTGAAGCAGTGCGGTCTTGGGGGTTTCCCCCATGAGCAACTGCTGAACCCGAAGGGGAGCAAGGGAGATAGTTCAAATGGGGATTCGATCTCACTTGAATGAGAACTACTTAATGATATCAAGACTTGTCAGACCCAGGATGCAGGTTTTTACAGGTATCTTGTTCAATACCATGCTAAACCTTATGCTAAAAAATTTTTTGTACAGTTTTCCACTTTTCTTGTTGGCATCTCCAGCATGGGCGATGCCCTCAAACGAAAATTTTAAAGTTGCTAATACAGATGGTATACAGGAACAGGTAACCTCTGTTTCTCAACTTAGTGATGTACAACCAACCGATTGGGCATTTCAAGCATTGCAATCGCTCGTTGAACGCTACGGTTGTATTGCAGGTTATCCCAACGCCACCTATCGCGGCAATCGTGCCCTCAGTCGCTATGAATTTGCAGCTGGTTTAAATGCCTGCTTAAACCGGATCAGTGAGCTAATTAATACAAGTACTAGTGAATTGGTGAATAAGCAAGACCTGGCAGTCTTGCAAAATTTGCAACAAGAGTTTTCAGCAGAATTAACAACTCTGCGTGGGCGGGTGGATGTGTTGGAGGCTCGTGCAGCCACATTAGAAGAGCAACAGTTTTCTACCACCACCAAATTGAATGCTCAAATTATTACTGCTGTTAGCGACACCTTTGGTAACAGAGTCGGCGGCGATAGTGATGAATCTCAAACCTACTTTGCAGATCGTGGTCGTCTCAATTTAGAGAGCAGCTTTACAGGCAAAGATATGTTGCGAGTCCGTTTGGAGTTCGGCAATTTCTTGAATTCCAATGGTGACAGCCAGATTGCCGAAGCCACGGGTACAGGCATGACACGGCTAAATTTTGATACTAACAGCAACAATAGCCTCAGTGTTTCCCACGTCCGTTACTACTTTCCAATCAGTGATGCTGTTTCCTTTGTTGTGGGCCCGGTAGGTATTGGTTACACCGACATTACAGATACCGTAACTCCTCCTACGATCGCCGATGATGGCAACGGTGTTCCTTCACTATTTGGACAATACAGTCCTATCTTTCGGCGGGGTGGTGGTGGTGCAGCCGTTAACTGGAACATTAGTCAAGACTTAGTTTTGACCTTGGGCTATTTGGCTGGTTCCCCCGAAATTCCCTTAGGAAGCAATGGGTTATTTAATGGCAGCTACAATGCTTTAGCACATTTGGCATACTACGGTAAACAAGGGGCGGTTGGCATTGCCTACTCCCATGGTTATAGTCCTGGTGGCCAAGTCAGTCTCACAGGTGGGACGGGTAGTAACCTGGCAATTTCCCCCTTTGGAGATAACATTGCAACTTCTAACAATATAGTGGGCGCACAAGGATACTATCGGTTTTCGCCAAATTTCCAGATCCACGCTTGGGGCGGTTACATCTGGGCAAATGCCGAAAATTCTGGTTTAAGTGCTATTTCCAATGGCAGGGGTGGAACAGATTCACTTTTTGTTAGAAATGGAGACAATGCTAATGCTTGGTTTGGGGCAGTCGGCGTTTCTTTTCCAGATGTTGGGGGTAGGGGCAACCTACCAGGAATTCTCTTTGGTGTGCCACCGTATGTTTCCAGCAGCGATGTCCGTAAAGAGGAGGACAACGCTTACCACATAGAAGCATTTTATCGCTGGCGGCTCAACGATAACATCTCGGTGACTCCTGCTTTCTGGATGATTCTTAACCCAGAAAACAATAGCAATAACAATACACAGTATGTTGGTGTACTGCGTACAACGTTTGATTTTTAAATCTCCTTTTCACACAACAGTTTTATTAGCTCATTCAAGGCTTTCAAAGAGCTAGTGCCAAAGGCGATCGCAAATCTTAGTTCAGTTTCAACCCAGTCTAATAAAACATGAACTCGTAAGTTACGAGATATATATAACAATGACTTCCACTACTACTCGTCGTAAATCCAATACGTTCTATGTCATTTTAATTGCTGGTGCTGCTGCCCTCGGCGGTTTTCTGTTTGGTTTTGATACTGCGGTAATCAACGGCGCGGTTGCAGCTCTTGCCAAAGCCTATAACGCCAACAGTGTACTGACTGGCCTTGCCGTGTCGCTGGCATTGTTGGGGTCTGCGATCGGAGCCTTCTATGCCGGGAAAATCGCAGACCGTTATGGTCGAGTCAAGGCAATGATAGTAGCTTCGGTGTTATTTACCCTCAGTGCTATTGGCTCTGGAATTGCCTTTACTATTTGGGATTTTATCTTTTGGCGGGTATTGGGTGGGCTTGCTGTCGGCGCTGCTAGCGTCATTGCGCCAGCTTACATCGCAGAATGTTCTCCTACTAATTTGCGGGGAAGGTTAGGATCTCTCCAGCAACTAGCGATCGTGGTTGGGATTTTCATAGCACTGCTATGCGACTACTTTATTGCTGTATCAGCAGGTTCAGCTGAGTCGCCGTTTTTGTTTGGGATAGCTGCTTGGCGCTGGATGTTTTGGACAGAAATTCCTCCGGCCGTGCTTTACGGGATGGCAGCTTTAATGATTCCCGAATCTCCACGATACTTGGTTGCCCAAGGACGGGAGCCAGAAGCTGCTAACGTTCTGACCAAGATTTTGGGCGGTAACGTCATGGCAAAAATTGAGGAAATTCGCCAAACAGTGGTGCGAGAACGCCAGCCTAGGTTTTCTGATCTTTTGAGTAGAAGTGGCGGACTCCTACCCATTGTTTGGATAGGAATAGGTTTATCTGTATTCCAGCAATTCGTTGGTATTAATGTAATCTTCTATTACAGTAGTGTTTTGTGGCGGGCAGTCGGATTTTCAGAAAAAAATTCTTTAACAATCACGGTAATCACCGCAGCGGTCAACATTATTACTACACTAGTTGCGATCGCCTTCGTAGATAAATTTGGTCGCAAGCCCTTGCTCATCTTAGGGTCACTTGGCATGATGGTGACCTTGGGGACGCTGGCTTCTATTTTTGGAAATGCTCCGACCGATGCTGCTGGTAACCCTACATTGACAGGCTCCGCAGGTATTGTGGCTCTTATATCAGCGAACCTCTATGTATTTTGCTTCGGTTTCTCCTGGGGGCCAGTCACTTGGGTACTACTAGGAGAAATGTTTAATAACAGAATTCGAGCTGCTGCACTTTCAGTTGCTGCGGCAATGCAATGGATTGCTAATTTTGCCGTTTCCACAACATTTCCTCCCATATTGCAATATTTCGGGCTAGGTGCTGCCTATGGTCTTTATACAACCGCAGCGGCTATTTCGTTATTTTTCGTTCTCTTCTTTATTAAGGAAACCAAAGGTATTGAGTTAGAAGATATGTAATTAACATCAAACTAAAGCTACCTTTCTAAAACCGAATGGCAGATGCAGATTGAAATTCCAGACGTTTATATTATGGAAGATGACCTGCATCTGCTTTCTACCGAGAGCTTGAGAACCAAATCTAGTTATTGAACACAATAACAAATAACAATGACTACATCAAAAGATATCTCAACCCATACTCAACCAGATAATAACCTAGACAACAACCAAAATTTTGGTGTTGTAAAAGAGAATTTTGGTGAAGCTGATAATCAGCCGATTTATCTATTTACACTTAGTAACAGAAAAGGCGATCAGGTAAAAATTACCAATTATGGCGGCATCGTTACCGCATGGATTTCGCAAGATAAAAATGGCAACAATTCAAGTATAGTTATAGGTTATCAACATTTAGACGGCTATTTAGCTCAAACACCCTATTTCGGTGCTTTAATTGGTCGCTTTGCCAATCGAATTGCTAAAGGAAAATTCTCAATTGGCAAGGAAACCTATTCGTTAGCTGTTAATAATGGCGAAAATCATTTGCATGGCGGTAATAAAGGCTTTGATAAAGTAGTTTGGGATGCAGAAATCATCAATAATGATCCACCCACACTATTATTAAGCTATCTGAGTAAGCATGGAGAAGAGAGTTATCCTGGCAATCTAAAAGTAACAGTTCGTTACACATTTACAGATGATAACGAACTAGAAATTGAATACAATGCCGAAACAGATAAATCTACTCCGGTTAATTTAACTAATCATTCTTATTTCAACTTAACAGGCGATGTCAGCAATTCAATTTTAAATCATATCCTAATGATTGATGCGGATAACTACACGCCTGTAGATAGTACTTCTATTCCAACAGGTGAAATCAAATCAGTCACAGGCACTGCATTTGATTTTACAAAGCCGGAAAAAATTGGTACAAAAATCAACGAGATTGGCGGTTACGACCATAATTATGTGTTGAACAATAAAGATAATTTTGCCACACCAATAGCAATATTAACTGACGATATAAGTGGTAGAAAGTTAGAAGTATTTACAGACCAGCCAGGCATACAATTTTATTCAGGCAATTTCCTAAACGGCACATTTAAAACTGATGACGGTAAAGCAATTGAAAAACATACAGCCCTATGTTTAGAAACGCAGCATTTTCCTGATTCTCCCAATCAGCCTGAGTTTCCATCTGTGATATTACATCCTGGAGAAAAATATCATACAACAACCAAATACAAACTTTCACTTCAGTAAATTAATACCAATTCAAATAATGTTTGCGACACATAATATCATGTTCGGCTGATCAGTTATAAAACGTCATTGCGAGTGCAACGAAGTGGAACGAAGCAACCACAAAGTCTCTGTGTTCGCGCAGCGTGTCCGTAAAGCCCTTCGGGCATAGCTTCGCTTACCGCGCAGCGTGTCCGAAGGGCTTAGGACTTATGTGTCGCTTCTCTTCGAGACGCTAACGCGAGCGCTCGCAATGACAATTATTTATCCGAACATGATATAGGTGTCGCGGTAAGCGAAGCTATGCCGAAGGCTATCGCCTTGACTAATTCTTCAGGTTCAACGGGTTTGGGCACATGCTGTTGAAATCCTGCTTCCAGGGCTTGTTGTTGATCGTACTCTGCGGCATAAGCAGTCAGGGCAATCGCTGGAATTGAACCTCCTTGTTCGGGCGAGCGATTCCTGATCTGCCGTATCAGCATATAACCATCGATATCAGGCATCCCAATATCACTAATTAACAAGTCTGGCTGGAAATGATCCAGCAGTGCTAATGCTTCAGTAGCAGATGCTGCAACCCTTACCTTTGCTCCATACTGCTCCAAAATGGTGAGTACTAAATCTCGCATATCAGCTTCATCATCAACTATGAGAATTTGTACTTGGCTCAAATCAAAGTTGTTTACAGAAGATAGGTAGTCCTGAGTTGTCTTCTCAACAACGCTTATTAACGGTAATCTAACCGTAAAAGTCGCGCCTAATCCCTCACCAGCACTCTCTGCATCAACAGTTCCTCCATGCAGTTCGACTAAGTGATGCACAATTGCCAATCCCAGCCCCAGCCCGCCAAATTTTCTGGTTGTCGTCGCATCTGCCTGCCGAAAGTACTCAAATACGTGCGGCAAAAAGTCAGGATGAATGCCTTTGCCTGTGTCGCTGACTTGAATTTGAGCTTGTGAGTCAATGCAAAAAAGCCGAATTTTGACTTGTTCGCCTGATGGAGTAAATTTAACGGCGTTAGTAAGTAGATTCCAAATTACTTGCTGTAACCGAGCAGAATCACCTAAAACTTGCCCAACATTGGGGTCAAAGATGGTCTCAATTTGAATTGACTTGGCTTGGGCTGCTAACTGCACAGTTTCAATAGCCGCTTCAATCGTGGGAATCAAATTGACAGGGGCTATGTTGAGACTGAGCTTGCCTTGCAAAATGCGCGATACATCTAGAAGATCCTCAATGAGTTGAGTTTGGAGTTTAGCGTTGCGCTCGATTGTTTCTAAGGCATGATCTGTTTTTGCGGCGTCTAATTTTCCACTGCGGAGCAATTTAGACCAACCAAGAATCGGATTGAGCGGTGTTCGCAACTCATGAGACAATACCGCTAGGAATTCATCTTTGATCCGGTTGGCTGCTTCTGCTGCACTTCTTGCTGTTCGTTCTGCTTCATAGAGGCGAGTACGGGCGATCGCCTGGGCACATTGTTGTGCCAGTGATAGGATAAACACTTGCTCCTCCCCATCCAACTGTTGCAGCTCCATGAAACCAAACGACATTCCTCCGATTGCCCGACCTTCAACTATCAGAGGAATGGAAATCCAGGCCTCGAAAGAGTGCAGTTCATACTTTTCTCTTAAGTGCGGATAGCGAATTGCTCGTTTTTGTGATGGTTCTGCCCAAATGGGCTGTCCAGTTCGCACAGCTTCAGCCAAAGGCACAGGCGCATTGAGGGGAAACCGCTGCCAACCGTTCATTTGGTCGGGTTCACAGCCCACGGTTCGCAGCACTTCGAGTTCAGTGCCAGTCTCACTCACTAAGGCAACAAGAGCAAAGTTAGCACCCAGAGCCGCAATTCCTTGATCCACAATCACATCCGCCACCTGGAGGGGTGTGAGCGATTCGGAAAAAGCAGCTGTCACAGACTGAAGCCGGGCAACGCGCTCGGCAGATTGCTCTGCGGCTTGTTGCGACTGCTGTGCTTTTTGATAGAGGCGGGCATTATCAATGGCGATCGCGGCTCGATGGGCGATGTCTTCTGCCAACGCCACATCTGCCTGAGTATAACGGCGATCAGATTCAGCCGTGACAAACGAAATTGCCCCTAAAATTTGTCCGCGGGCAGTCAACGGTGAAATAATGCCAGACTTTAAGCCCAGTTCGCGTAAGATTCGCAGATGTTCAGCGTCTTGAGCTACCGTCACCAATGCAGCATCTGGAATTTCAGCCGCCATTTCGGTTTTCCCAGTTCGCAGCACTTTGGGTACTCCCTCAGTTGCGTCGATTTGTCTGGGATATTGCCGATGAATTTCCCAGCCCAATTCCACTTTAGTTGGATCGCAGTGAGCCACTGCAACCCGATGAATGAATTGATTATCTTGTAGCAGGTCGATCGCACACCAGTCCGCAAAGAACGGCACCACCAAATTTGCAACACTTGCCAAAGTAGATTCATAATCTAATGAGGATGCCAGTGTCGTACTGACTTCTGCGATAAATGCTGTTCGCCGCTGGTTGGCTTCTGCTTCTAGACGCGCAGTTTGCTCTTGAATTTGCTGCCGCATTAATTGGGCGCGTTCCGCTTCTAAGAGTTTGCGCTCGGTAATGTCTTTGTTAATACCAATCAAAAAAACAGGATTCCCAGCTTTGTCATCCACAGTTTTAGCTGTTGTTTCAATTGGTACTGGCGAGCCATCTTTTCGCACACAGGGAATTTCACCACAAAACTCTCCCGTTGTTTGAATAGACTGAATAATTTTAGCTGTCATCGCAGCTTTAATATCTGAGCGGTGGAGAAAATTAACGGGTCTGCCGATCGCCTCTTTTGCTGTATAGCCAAAAATTTGCTCGGCATTGCCCAGCCAGCGTTGAATCTTACCCTCTAAATCGGTCAACAAAATGGCATCAGGCATTTGTTGCAAAGCAGCATCGGAAATCAGTAGCTCGGCTTCGGCAAGTTTGCGTTCGGTGATGTCGTGCATCACAACGATTGCCCCCTGCTTTTTACCCAGGCGATCGTAGATCGCCTGTCCACTAGCAAGCAGCGTCTTTACCCTTCCATGTTTGGGCGCAATTACCATTTCAACATTCTTGACCGTCTGTCCGTGTAATGCTCGAAATAGCGGGATTTCGTTCTTGGACATCCGCGTTTTGCCATCGGGCAAATACAGGCCATAATACTCTGCCCACTCTTCGGGTGGCAGTGGTTGCTCCGGCAAGCCGTGAAATTCTCGTGCTGCTCGATTAAATAGGGTCAAAATCCCCTCGGCATTACAGGCTACTATTCCTGCCTGCACATTATCAAGCAGCACTTTGAGTAACTCCTGTTCTTTTTGCAGGGCTGCTTGGGCAAGATGGCGCTCCGCAATTTCTGACTGGAGTAATTCGTTTGCTTGGGATAATTCAACTGTTCGTTGTTCAACTAAACGCTCCAACTCATACTGAACTTGTTGCCGTGCTGCTTCTGTTTGCTGTCGCTCTAGTTCAGTGGCGATGCGTAGAGCAAAAATTGTCAATAGGGATTCTGCCAATTGAACATTTGTCAAAGCCTTGCCATCCATCACACCCAGTAAGCCCAGGGGTACCCCCGTAGAGTCAAAAAACGGAACCGCGACATAGCTTTCCACGTTTAGAGGTTCTAAAAGTGGTGCATTGGGAAACAAAGCTTGGACTCGATGGGGATAGCAGCACAATTTTCGTTGCTGAAATACTTCTTGGCAGGGAGTATCATGCAGCAGATATGCAAAGTTGTCGATGATTTGCCCCTTCGCGCAGGCAGCGATCGTCTCGATTGCTTCCTGGTTATCTCCGTCCACTAGACCAATGTAGGTGTAATCAACCCCCAGCACTTTGCTCAAATGTTGCACCAAAGCAAAGAAAAATGCTTCACCCGTCGCAGCAGAAACGCCTTGAGTCACTTCTAGCAACGCTGCATCGATTTGAGCAATTTTACGGGCTGCCAGCCGCAGTTCTAGTTCATCCATCACCATTGCGGCAAGATCCGCCAGGACGGTTTTTTGCTCATTGCTTAAGGCATCACGCGGTTTCGTATCTAACAAACAAAGAGTGCCTAAGTTGAAGCCATCTTGGGTTAGCAATGGCGCACCCGCATAGAACCGCAGACCTGGTTCATTTTGTACAAATGGATTACAGACGAGGCGATTGTCTTGCCTGGTATCGGGAATGACTAATACCTCGTTAGATAACAACGCCAAACTGCAAATAGTTGCATCTCGCTGCACCTCGCGCATATCAAATCCATAGGAAGATTTAAACCAGCCTCTCGATTCATCAATCAGCGAAACCAGCGCCATCGGCACATTCAATAAACGCGCTGCCAAGGAGGTGATGCGATCAAAAGCAGCTTCCGGTGGGGTGTCAAGAATGTCGTATCGCCGCAGTGCCTCTAAGCGTTCTACCTCATTTGCAGGTAAAGGGACGGTTGTTGCAATCGGTTTCGGGGAAGTTTCAGTCATGAACTTTGAGCCAATGAGCGAGTAGAAGGCTGTTATGCAACGGGAATTATATTACAGCGTTCAAGGGTGCCTGACTAGTCCAGCGATTGCGCGGAGCGCAGCGCAATCATGCGATCGCATTACTGAATGAAGTGATTGTCCGAAGCACAAATTATATTGTGTCCGGCTAAGGACTTATCATTTAGACAGCAAATGGCGTAGCAGGGGAAAAGAGGCTTTTACGATTTTTGCACCGATGCGGTAATCATAAGTGATTAACCGGACTTAATCTTAACTTAAAAATTTGGCTCAGAAGCCAATAACTGGCTTATTTCTTCTTTACTTAACGGTTTTGAGAACAAATAACCCTGAGCTTGGTCACATTGCAACGACTGAAGTTTTACCAATTGACTGATTGTTTCCACCCCTTCAGCAACTACACTCATCCCTAAGTTGGAAGCCAAGGTGACAATAGCTCGAACAATCGCCAATTGTTCATCATCGCTATCGATTCGATTAACGAAAGAACGGTCAATTTTTAAAACATCTATCGGGAAGTCGTGCAAATAAGCTAGGGATGAGTAACCTGTGCCGAAATCATCGATACACAATTGTATCCCCAAAGCTTTTAGTTGTTGGAGAACAGTGGCTGCTTGTTCGGGACTGGCCATAATTGCACTTTCAGTGATTTCTAACTTTAAGCTGCTTGGAGCCAGGTCAACATCTTGCAAAATTTGCTCGATCTGCTCAACTAGGTAAAGTTGGGAAAACTGTTTACCGGAAAGGTTAACACTTATACCCAAAGGTTTGAGTGCCGGAAATTGTAACTGCCATTGCCGTAATTGTAGGCAAGACTCACGAAGTACCCATTGACCAATTGGCATGATCAGTCCAGTTTCTTCTGCTACTGGAATAAACTCGGATGGAGAAATTAATCCTCGTTCTGGGTGTTGCCAGCGAACTAGTGCTTCAAATCCTGTAATCCTGCCTGTTGCAACTGACACAATCGGCTGGTAGAACACTCGCAACTCCTGTCGCTCAATTGCCCAGCGCAAGTCAGTTTCTAACTGCAAAAGTGCTACTGCCCGGTCATACATGGTACTGTCAAAAACCATATGGCAAGCTTTACCTTGTTCTTTAGCACGGTAAAGGGCAGTGTCAGCATCTCGCAGCAAATCCGCAGGTTGAGTGTATCCTGTCGTACCTAAGGCAATGCCAATGCTGGCAGTGGTAAATACTTCATATCCACTCAAGTTAAATGGTGACTTTAGTATCTGATAAATGCGTTCTGCTATGCGAGTTGCATCATCGATAGACTTAATATGAGAAAGCAAGATGGTAAACTCATCTCCACCTAAGCGAGCAACGGTATCGTCAGGCTGTAGGCAGCTTTGTAAACGCTGGGCAAGCGCCACCAGTAGTTGATCGCCAATTAAGTGACCCAAGCTGTCGTTTACTACCTTAAAACGGTCAAGATCCAAGAATAATACGGCAAACAGGTCATCGGGGGAGTGTTTTATCCTTGCGATCGCTTGCCCTAATCTGTCCATAAACAAAACTCGGTTGGGAAGCCCAGTGATATCGTCATAAAAGGCATGATGGACTAACCTTTCCTCCATGCGTTTGCGATCGGTAATATCTGTGGCAATTCCTTCAATGCGAACAGGCTTACCACTATTGTTATAGATTAAATGGCTTCTGTTAAATAGCCAACGTACTTGCCCATCTGGTCTGACAATTCGGTATTCCAGTTCTTGAGTTCCAGTCAAGAATAATGGTTGAATTCCAGCCTGAACCATTTCTTGATCGTCCGGGTGAATCATGTCAAACCAGAGGTTTGAGTTAGTGAAGAATTCGGATATAGGACGACCATAAACTTTAAGAACAGTTGAATTGAGATAGAGAGTTTCAAAAGTGTCGGCGGAAATAGACCAAATCACATCTTCAAGAGAACTCAAAATTCCATCTAAACGTTGTCTACTTTCCCATAATTCCGCTTCTGCCCGTTTGCGATCGGTGATGTTGGTGACCATCCCTAAGGCTCCAATATAATTTCCTTGCTCGTCAAATAACGGCGCACAAGAAACGATCGCCCATAGGTCTGAGCCGTCTTTACAACGGAATTTGAAATCGTGTGTCTCGTGAATGCCTTGATGACGACGCACAAGGTAGTTGTTGGCAATCTCCAGCCCTTCTTCATCCATAAAAGAGAATAGCGTTGCCCCAACCATTTCCTCAATTGTGTAGCCCAACATAGTTGCCATCTGTTGGTTAACAAAGGTCGTTTGGTTATCTTGATCGAGTAGCCAAATTCCTTCGGTTGCTGTTTCCACAATGCGGCGATACTGTTCTTTTTGCTCCTGCAATTCCTCCAGAGCATCCAGGCGCTGGGTAATATCAGTCTGAACACCAATAAAGTGAGTCAAGTACCCAAAGGCATTAAATACAGGAGCCACGTAGAGTTCATTCCAAAATGGAGTCCCATCTTTGCGATAATTACGTAAGATAACGTGGCAATCTCTGTGTTCTTGAAGGGCGGCACGTAACTCTATTAAGGCTGCCTGATCGCCATTAGATCCTTGTAGAAAGCGGCAGTTACGGCCTATGACTTCACAAGCCGAGTAGCCAGTCATAGCTTCAAAAGCTGGGTTGACGTAAATGATGGGATTGTCTGGTTGATTGGCATCTGTCAAAACAATTCCATTACTGCTAGCAGCAAGCGCACGTTCCATGAGATGTAGGCGGGCATCCGACTCCTGGTAGTTGAGCGCTAAAGTTGGGGTTTTTGCGATTGCCTCTGGCACTGCGCTTGGCGCAATCGCTTCACTACTCATATAGCTTGTAATTGTCTCAAAAGCCGGATTCATGTATTCCCGCTTGGCTTGGGAATTTATAATTTTATTTATATCTTCTGCCTGTTGTACCCCAGTATCCAACAAGGAATTTATCTGCTGCAATTGCAAATGCTCAGTCATATCCTTAAATATGAACAGCGCTGCCAAATGATCCTTATAATTTACGACTTTCGCTGAGATTTGTGCTTCAAAAGTATCTCCATTAACTTTTTTTAGTTGTGTTGCATAGTTAATGATAGGATTGCCATCTTGAAGCTTTTTATTCAACTGATGCCATAGAGATGGATTGGCATAAAAGTCGGGGGTTATTTTGTTGAGATTTGTGCCAGGCTCTAATCCAAAAAAAGTTTCTAAAAGCTGATTTTTAAATAGAATTTGATTACTTTCCAGGCATATAATCCCGAAAGGAAATGGACTAAGTTCTGCAAGCGTATTGAATATTTCTTGCCAGTTTGATATTGACTGCCTATCAGACTCCAAGTCTTGCAGTAGACCTCGATTCATATCTTGGCAACTAGCAGGATACTCCTCAGTTAGAGACGTCAATTTTTTGTTGTTATTGTTTAGCTTTCGCTGTTTTTTATACACATAGCCACGAGTAAAAACCATTACCCAAGTTTTGTAAAATGTCGAAGAAACTTAGTCAAACATTACGTCTTTTAAAAAAGCTATGACAAGTTACTTTATAGTGCTCACACACCAGTAAAAGAAGGTAATAATTTTGCTTTTCTCAATCTGTATAAATGTTAATCATGATCAGCGAATTTAAAAGGTTTTACTAAAAAAGTATGTTTTGCATCTATTACAGACTAAAAACAGCTAATTTTTCCCGGCTGATTTTATAAGGCTTAGTAAGCACCGACTGTGATTTGTCAAAGCTAATTCTTAAACTATTTTTAACTTTACTCGTTCGGATAGACGAAGTTATAATTTTTACAAAATCTTTATATCTACATAATATTTCTTAAAGTTAGCCGAAACTCAGAGGTTGAGCGTTTTATGTTATGTCTTGACCCTTACTGAACACGCTTTAGAATGGGTAGCACTACTAAGGTTTGGCGTGATTAGTTAATAAAATACATTATACTATAAACTTATAAATTTACCGGAGTATGCGATGTTTGCAAATACAATCAATTGCTAAAACAAACAAAATCTATTATGAACATCACATACTTTAAAAACAGAAAACTTCTCTTGACCAGCAGCTAGCTAGATACCGCCTAATATTATGTCTGTTGAAATTCTCATAATTGAAATGTTTGCAGTCAATCAGTAGTGCTGAGTACAAAGTCTTAAGCAACAGCAACAAGAATTTTATTTACTCTTTTCACTGAGTACTTCATTACTCAGGACTCATACCAAGTTGCGTTCTGTTGTAGTAATTTCTCGTGGCATTGCTGAATGAAAGGATGAATTGATTTATATAGGTACAATTTGATACTTT
>NZ_JCACKA010000128.1:0-21044 GCF_059505145.1 Mojavia sp. | reverse complement strand
AAAGTATCAAATTGTACCTATATAAATCAATTCATCCTTTCATTCAGCAATGCCATTGAATAATGAACGTATCCCAGCAATAAAATTCTGTTAATCAAGATGTGAATTGTTGTTAGAGAGCGCATTCATAATGTTGCGGGAAAATAGCGACTTGGAAGCATTAACCCGAAGCCGTTTTGAAGTGTATGAAGGAACGAACTCAAGCGCTCACATTACAAGGTTGCGGGAGAGCGAGAACTTGGAAGAAGCTGCTCGTGCTGTGCTGAAGTGTCTGGGGGAGTTGAAGCGACCGTATTTGAGTGAGTTTGAAGAAAAACTACTGAGTTTTATCGAGCAAGAATGTAAGGCTGGGGATTAGTCCAGCTAATTCTAGTGGCTCATACCTCCATCAAAGAGGAATTTAACTTACTATCGAACTTGAAAGGAGGTCAGCGTGAACACCAAAGAAAGAATCTGGTGTTGTGTCGAGCCAAATCTTCCCAGTTCAATGCATAAGCACAAAGTTTTGTAACAATTGTGACTGGTTTGTGTAAAAGTTGCGATCAATCCATGAGATATATATGAATTCGCAACTTGGTGCGTTCTGATTCGAGGTCTTTTATGACTAATGACTGGAGAAAACAACTAGATGCACAACTTAAAGAATTAGCGATCGCAGCCCAACAATACACACACCTAACCAAGGAAAAGCGGATAGCTCTAACACGTCTGATTAATGCTATTTGGCAGTCAGGTAAGCTCGTTCGTCCTTATAAAGGCCAATTTCAACTACTTTACGAAGATATCTATGATGAGGCAGTACAAAATTTATTTTTCTATCTTTGTCAAGATCACAATATTAATAAATATGACCCAGAACGCGGTGAAGTAATAACTTGGGTAAATATGCTATTAACTAAACGTTTTTTCCCAGAAGCTATCCCCAAAGCTATGGGCAAAGAAAATGAAATAAATCTCGAAAACTTTCACTGGGAAAATATACCCTCATCTCAATCTATGTCTCTATTTGAACAAGTAAGAGAATGTATAGAATCAGATCCAGAGTTCATTTTTTGCAAAGAACACATCAAAGGTCATCCAGAGGCAAATTTTCAAGCCATAGCTCAAAGAAGATGTTCTGGTATTTCTTGGAAAGATATTTCAGCGGAATGGGGTATTGGAATCACATCTTTACACAATTTTTACCAACGTTGTTTGAAAAAATTTGCTAATAAATTTCAAGAATATTTGTATATTTAATCTTATCTAATTAGTTAGGAAAAATATGAGAAAAATCATAGACGTTTTAACATTTTCAGCCCCGATACCTGTGGATGGAAGGCATCGAGCAGAAGAGTTACGCAGACAACAAGCCACACAAGCAAAAGGCGAACAAGTTTATCTCAATACTTTGTCTGTGTCTTTTGTAAACTATTATCTATGTTGCATGGGATTTGAGACAGACTTGAATAAAAGTGACAGTTGGAATGTCATCCAACAGACACTGATGGATGTCGCTGATTTGTCGCTTAAAAACTTGGGTTTGTTAGAATGTCGCCCAGTATTGTCAGATGCACAATTTGTTTATGTGCCGCCAGAAGTACAGTCAAATCGAATTGGCTATGTAGTTGTGCAGATCGGCAAATCATTTAGAGAAGCGAAGTTGCTGGGATTTATCAAGCAGGTACAAACTGATTTATTACCCATTAACCAATTGCAACCTTTAGATGAACTATTGGAGTATTTAGAAGAACTTTCTCAATTCCAGCTTGCTGATAATTCGCTGACCTGTAATCAGAATTTAGTTAATTTGAAGCAATGGTTAGAGAATATTTTTGAATCTGGTTGGCAAGAGATTGAGACTCTTTTAGGCACTCGAAGTGTCAATCCAGCTTGGAGTCTGAGAAGTGCTAATGGCGCTTTTATTAGTAGGGGCAAGCTGATTGATTTAGGAAAAACTTTAAGCGATGCCTACGGCGGGCTACGCCAACGCGCAGTGGTTTTAGTCGTTACCCTGCCACCAGACAACGAGCAAGAAATGGACGTTATCGTAGAAGTACATCCGACAAACGGACAAGATTATCTGCCACCAAATCTCCATCTAATGATACTAGATTTTGAAGGAGCATCTGTGATGGAAGCCCAAACTAGAAGCAGTAATAAGAATATTCAATTGGAATTTAGTTGTGAGATGGGAGAAAGTTTCAGCGTTAAACTGGCTCTGGGAGATATCAGCATTACAGAAAATTTTGTCATTTGTTAATAACAACAGCAGGGGTACTGCCAATGAGAAAATTAGTTGTGCTGAAGCTAGATGGCGATTTGTACTTAGGCGTGCAAGTAACGCTGGAGATTGGAGAAGAAGGCAAACGCCCCACTACAGAAATTACTGGCAAGCTGCCCTCCAATCTAGATATGGCAACAGCAATTGACCAGTGGCAGTCCATCTATCGTAGTTTGTGGAAATTTACCCGCATCAAAGCCAAAAAAATTATTTACGATGGTTCTATCTCCCAGCGACGTAAGGAGTACGACACAAAAGCTAGTGAGGTGCAGGAGCATCTGAATAACTGGTTACTGTCAGAATCTTTTCGTCCCGTGCGGGAAAAATGGCTTAAACATCTGATGCCAGATGAAGAAATCCGGGTGTTGATTCGCACTCACTGTTTGCAACTCAAGAAACTTCCCTGGCATTTGTGGGATCTGATAGATCGAGATTACCTGAAAGCTGAAGTTGTTCTCAGTATTCCAGAATCAGAACGAGTAACACCCGCATTGCAGACATCTAGCTGGAGAAATAAAATCAGAATTTTGGCAATTTTAGGCCATAGTGATGGTATTGATGTGGAGCAAGACCGCCAGTTATTAGAGAAATTACCTAGTGCCGCTACAACTTTTTTAGTAGAACCTCAATATTCAGATATTAACGATAAATTGTGGAAACAACCTTGGAATATTTTATTTTTTGCAGGTCATAGCAAAAGCGAAGGTGATACTGGTTGCATCTATATTAATAAGACAGATAAATTAACAATTGATGAACTCAGACATGACCTGAGAAATGCTGTTGCCAACGGTTTACAACTAGCAATTTTCAACTCCTGTGATGGATTAGGATTAGCGCGAGAACTACAAGATTTGCAGATTCCGCAAATTATTGTTATGCGAGAACCAGTGCCAGACTTTGTAGCTCAAAAATTTTTAAAGCATTTTCTGGAGGTTTTTTCATCTGGACAATCTATATATGCTGCGGTTCGCACTGCCAGACAAAGGCTTAAAGGAATAGAAAAGGAGTATCCGGGTGCAAGTTGGTTGCCAGTGATTAGCGAACATCCTGCGGTAGTGCCGATGACTTGGCAGCTGCATCGAAAAATGTTTGCTGTCAAGAGTGGAATGGCAATATTGCTGACAAGCTTGTTCGTAACAAGTTTCGTTTTGGGGGTGCGGTATTGGGGTTATCTGCAAACGTCGGAATTAAAGGCTTTTGACGATTTTATGCAATTGCGATCGCAACTCGTCACTGAACAACCCGACGAGCGGATTTTAATTATCACTATTGATGAAGCGGATATCCAGTACCAACTCAATAAAGGAATGCAAATGCGATGGTCATTATCTGACCAAGCCCTTGCTCAACTATTAGAGAAATTAAATAAGTATCAACCAAGAACTATCGGTTTAGATATTTATCGTGATGGTATTCTAGACCCGAAATATCCAAATTTAGCTATTCGTTTTCAGGAAGATGATCGTCTATTTTTTGTGTGCAAAGTTGCTACTCTTGATGATGATGGTGATACTGATGGAATTCCCCCACCTCTTGGAGTTTCCACAGAACGTTTGAGTTTTAGTGATTTTGTTGCAGACGAAGAAGATATTGCTCGTCGCCAACTTTTGCATTTGACTCCTCCTTCAAAATCTCTATGTACCACAGAATACGCTTTTAGCCTACAACTAGCACTTCATTATTTAGATAAAGAAGAAAAAACATCAAGTGTTACAAAAGAAGCTTATTTGCAGATTGGTAACGTTGTGTTTGAGCAATTAAACGAACACACTAGCGGTTATCAAAAAGTGGATGCATCGGGTTATCAAATATTGTTGAATTATCGTTCTCTCTCCTCTGTGGAGAAAATTGCCGAGCAAATTAGTTTGAGAGATGTGTTAGATGAAAAAATCCCATTAGAATCAGTTGAATTACTCAAAGACCGCATTGTTCTTATTGGTCTTTCTGCCCCCACCAATACAAACGATTATTGGAAAACACCGTTTAGTTCTAATGCAAAACCGAAGCAAAAGCAAATACCAGGAGTATTCGTACAAGCACAGATGCTAAGTCAAATCCTGAGCGCAGTTTTAGACCGCAGACCTTTGTTGTGGTGGTGGTCTGGATGGATGGAGGCACTTTGGATATGGGGATGGTCATTGATAGGAGGTATTACAGCATGGTATTATTCAAAACCGCTGCACCTTGGATTGGCGGTGATAGTAACACTTTTAATATTATTTGGATTATGTTTTGGCATTTTTACACTGGCTGGATGGGTGCCACTTATCCCTCCAATATTAGCATTTCTAGCTACCCAAGTATTGGTAGTTTCATCGTTTAGACGTTTCTATCTTGACAAGAGAAAACAATTAAATTTTGATCATGATTAGAAAAAAAATAATTCAAAGTACCTGCGTAATTCCGTTGCTAATTATTAGTACAACAATTTATTCACAATCAGTGCAAGCACAATTGACTGATTCGAGTCAAAACACTGTTAAAAATTCGCACTTCCAATCTTTTCGGCAACCGAAATTGCCGAGAAATGGCGCACCTACAGGTCGGCGCAGAGCGGGGGCTGGGCGTAATCCTGAGTGTCCTAACTCTCTGACCCGTCTGACTGCTTTAGTACCTGGCGATGCAGAGGAATCATTTTTAGCATCAACAGTTGCAGAAAATCCAACATTTTGGTTTTATGTTCCTCAATTGTCTGAAAACACACGTTCCGGAGAATTCGTATTGCAAGCCCTAGATGGTAAAGATGTACAGAATGTCTATAGAACACCTCTTACTCTTTCTGGAAAATCTGGTATTGTTAGCATTACTTTGCCATCAAAATCGCAATATTCATTAAAAGCAGATAAAAAATATCGCTGGTATTTTCATATTTATTGTGGCGATCCGCAAAAAACATCTGACAATTTTTATGTAGATGGGTTTGTGCAAAAACAAGTGTTGACTCAGGCGCTTGATAATCAATTGAAGACGGCAAAAGCAAGGGAGTACATTGTTTATAGTGCCAATGATATTTGGTATGATGCCCTCACTAATTTAGGTCAACTGCGCCACGCTAATCCGCAGGATGCAACTATTAATAAAGATTGGGTTGACTTATTAAATGTAGTTGGCTTGCAAGATATTGCTAAAGAGCCAATTCTAGAGCATTACAACTTAGAAAAATAAGACTAATCACACGGTAAAGTTACTGATTTATTGGAGGTGCTATGTCAGGAATAACTCAAGGTTGGCAATGCTGGTGTAGTATTTTGCTGGTATGTGGGGTATTAATTACTTCTGGGCAAGAGTATGTTTTTGCTCAAATTATCCCGGATAACACCTTGCCTAATAACTCCAACGTCACAAGAGAGGGTAATATCTTCAATATTACTGAAGGAACGCAAGCAGGAAATAATTTGTTTCACAGCTTTGGCGAATTTTCTGTGCCTAATGATAGCGCTGCTTCTTTTAATAATGCTGTAGATATTCAAAATATCATTAGTCGGGTTACGGGTGGATCAGTTTCTAATATTAACGGGTTAATTCGCGCTAATGGTACAGCTAATTTGTTTCTGATAAATCCAAATGGGATTATTTTTGGACAAGGTGCGAGGCTGGATATTGGTGGTTCGTTTGTAGGGACTACAGCCAATGCTATTGGATTTGGCGATCGCGGTTTTTTTAGTGCTACTAATCCAGAAAGTTCTACATCTTTGCTAACGGTCAATCCTTCCGCCTTACTATTTAATCAAATACAAACCGCATCTATTCAAAATAACTCAGTTGGTTTGCGCGTACCAAATGGCAACGGTTTGCTGTTGGTAGGCGGTGATATCAATATGGATAGTGGAAGATTGTTTGCTTTTGGTGGGCGAGTTGAGTTAGGTGGATTAGCAAGTGCGGGAACAGTTGGGTTGAATGGAAATGGTAATAATCTGAGTTTGAGTTTTCCCGATAGTTTACAAAGAAGTAATATTTCGCTTAACAACGGCGCTCTTGTATATGTGGCTGCTAACGATGGTGGTAGTATCGCGGTTAATGCCCGAAATTTAGAAATGACAGGAGAGAGTGAACTGTTTGCAGCGATACAGAACAGGCTGAATTCTAATAACGGTAAGGCGGGAAATATTGATGTTAATGCGACTGGAGCAATTAATCTCGACAATAGGAGTTTCATTCGTAATCTCGTGCTACCAGAAGCAAATGGACAAGGAGGCGATGTCAATATCAGTGCTAATACTTTGCAAGTTGAGGGTGGGGCAGAGGTAGGTGCTGCTACATTTGGTAGAGGCAAAGGTGGAAATCTAACTATTAATGCTAAAGATATACAACTGATTAGTAGTGCTTTATTATTTGCTTCCGCAGAGTCAAACTCAACAGGGAATGCGGGAAATTTGACAATTAAAACTAATACATTGCTAGTACGAGATGGAGCGCAGGTAAGTGTTGGTACATTTAGCGGGGGCAAAGGTGGAAATTTTACACTTGATGCTAAAGATGTGCAATTGATTGGTACAAGTGCCGATGGTAAGTTTCCCAGTGGACTAAGTACTTCCGCAGGGTTAACTTCAACAGGAGATGCGGGAGATTTGACGATTAATACTAATACCTTATTAATCAAAGATGGAGCGCAGGTAAATACTGGTACTTTTGGTTCGGGTAAGGGGGGAAATTTAACCCTTGGTGCCAAAGATGTTCAACTGATTGGTAAAAGTGCCGTTAGTCCTCTTGTCAGTGGCTTGTTTGCTCAGGCAGAGCCAGACTCAACAAAGGATGCAGGAGATTTGACTATTAATACTAATACCTTGCTAGTGCGAGATGGAGCGCAAGTGAATGCTGGCACTTTTGGTTCGGGTAAGGGAGGAAATTTAACCGTTAATGCTGAAAATATACAACTGATTAGTAGTGGTTTGTTTGCTTCCGCAGAGTCAAAATCAACAGGAGATGCGGGAGATTTGACGATTAATACTAATATCTTATTAGTTAAAGATGGAGGGCAGATAGGTGCTGGTACATTTGGTGCGGGCGAGGGAGGAAATTTAACCGTTAATGCTGAAAACATACAACTGATTGGCACAAATGCCGATAGTTATGAGTTTCCTAGTGCTTTGTCTGCTTCTGCACAGCCAAAATCAACAGGAGATGCGGGAGATTTGATGATTAATACTAATAGTTTGCTCGTGCAAGATGGAGCAGCAGTAAGTGTGCAGAGTCTAGGAACAGGAACCGCAGGTAATATGACAGTAAACGCTCGCTCTATCCGTCTAAATAACGATGCTTTACTTACTGCTAATACACGTAGCACTAAAGTTGACCCTAACTCTGAGCAAGCGACAATTAACATTAACTCAGAAAATTTAATCATGAGTCGCAATAGCAACATTAGAACCAACGCCACGGGCGAAAACGTCATCGGCGGCGATATCAACATTAACACCAACTTTCTCATTGGTTTTGAAAATAGTGACATCAGTGCTAATTCTGCTAACTTCCGTGGTGGGAATGTGCGAGTCAATGCCCAAGGTATCTTTGGTATACAGTTCCGAGATGTGGCATCTGATAACACAAGTGACATTACCGCCACAGGAGCAAGTTCCGATCTGAGTGGTTTTGTGGAACTGATTACATCTGAAATTGACCCTAACAGTGGCTTAGTTGAATTGCCAGCAATATCAGTTGATACTGAAGTGGCCCAAGGCTGCTATAGTCCAAGTTACGCTCAAAGCAAGTTTGCGATCGCTGGACGCGGTGGTTTACCACCCAACCCCAAAGACATTCTCACTCCTGATACAACCCAAATAGATTGGGTGTCTCTTAAACCCAGCAATAACAACCGTTCTCTACCACCTGTTACCACTAAACCAACTACTTCCACTCCCAAACGTATTGTTGAAGCCACAGGTGTAATGCTAAACGCCAAAGGGCAAATAGTCCTCACTGCTAATTCATCTACCGCTACTCCTCACACTTCCAGACAGAACCCAATTCAATGTCATGGTAGCTAAAGTGACTCAGTGATGTCATGTTAGTTTTAGAATTATATGAAACTTTTAAAGCATTTATTAATAGCATTATTGACTGCATTACTGTGCATATATTGTCCGTATATTTTTAACTTATCTAATTATTTAATGGTGGCGTTTGTCAAATCACGCCCTTCCCCTGTAGTCGCCGATGCGCGTAGTTCAAAATCTACAATCCTGTCCTTTTCTATTTTGACAACAACCTCTGCTGTCAACCCAACCGAGACTTCTAGGTTAGTGCAACAAAGTCAAGCACTTTATGAATCAGGACAGTTTATGGAGACAGTACAACTTTTAAAAAAAGCAGCTAATGAATTTAAAGCTAATAATCATGCGTTAAACGAAGCTATAACTTTGAGCAATCTTTCTTTAGCCTACCAACAACTAGGACAATGGCAAGAGGCAACTGAAGCGATCGCACAAAGTATTAAACTATTACAAAGTCTCAAAGATTCCGATTCTTCACAAGAACAATCGCAAATCTTTGCCCAAGCTTTAGATGTTCAAGGAAATCTGGAATTAGCACGGGGGCAAACTGAAGCCGCTTTGGGTACTTGGCAAGAAGCAGCTAAAATTTATCAACAATTAGATGATACATCGGCACTGATTCGCAATCGAATTAATCAAGCCCAAGTAATGCAAGCTTTGGGAAATTATCTGCAAGCACATAAAACATTAATTTCGGTACACGTAATTCTCCAAAAACAAGCAGATTCTTCTCTGAAAGCCACAGGATTGCAGAGCTTAGGGAATGTGCTGCAAGGTTTGGGTTATTTAAACGATTCGCACAAAATTTTAGAAGAAAGTTCTTCTGTGGCTAGGCGAGTCGGAAATGCGATCGCTCAAAGTAATGCTTTACTGAGTTTAGGTAATACAGCCCGCGCTCAAACATACGCTCAACTGAGTTTAGGTAACTCAAACAGCGCCGATAATTACACTAAAACAGCAATCCAATATTATCAACAGGCGGTGCAGATTGCATCTGCAACACCTACTGTGCGCCTCCAGGCTCAACTAAATCTATTAAGACTATTGGTAGAACAAAAAAAAATTAGCACAGCAAAAGCATTATTATCCCAAATTCAGTCTCAGATAAACAATTTGCCTCCAAGTCGGACGGCTGTTAATTACCGGATTAACTTTGGCCAAAGTCTGAGCAAAATGATCCAAAACGAAGTTCAACCAAAAGATGTTGCTAAAATGCTAGCGCAAGCTGTAGAAATTGCTAAGAGTTTAAAAGATGAACGAAGCGAATCTTATGCAATTGGTACTCTTGGCGAACTGTACGAACAAAGCGGACAGTTATCTGATGCCAAAGGCCTCACGCAGCAAGCCTTAGTGAAAGCTGAGTCTATTGATGCTCAAGACATTGCTTATCAATGGCATTGGCAAATGGGACGGATATTTCAAAAGCAATCCAATATCCCAGCTGCAACAGCAGCTTATAATCGAGCTTATAATGCCCTCAAATCCCTTCGTAACGATTTAGTTGCAATTAATCCTGACGTACAATTTTCTTTCCGTGAGAGCATAGAACCAGTATATCGACAGTACGTTGATTTATTGTTGCAATTGGAGGAAAATACAAATCAAAAGTCAGATAATCTCCTTCAAGCCCGCCAAGTAATTGAATCTCTCCAATTAGCAGAATTAGATAACTTTTTTCGTTCGCCTTGTTTACTACCAAGAGTTGGACTTGATAAATTAGTTGAAAAAGAAAAATCCACAGCGGTTATCTATCCAATTATTTTAGATAATCGGCTAGAAATTATTACTAGATTGCCAGGGCAAGATACAATTTACCACAATACTACTAAAATATCTAAAAATGTATTAGAAAACACTGTAGAACAATTACAAAAAGATTTACCGATTGCTAGCCGAGAGCCTGATGTTAAACAGTATTCACAACAGTTATATGATTGGTTAATTAGACCTATTGAAGCAAATTTAGCAACCCAAGAGATAAAAACTTTAGTGTTTGTACTAGATGGTGCGTTGCGGAATATCCCAATGGGGATTCTCTATGACAAACAGCAGCAGAAGTATCTAGTAGAAAAATATGCTATTTCTTTGACCCCTGGTTTGCAACTTGTTGATCCCAAACCTTTACAAAACGTGCAGCTAAATGTTTTAGTTGCTGGAGTTGAGCAAGAACGCTTAATTGAAGGTCAATCTTTTTCTGAACTCTCAAACGTGACACAGGAATTAAAACAAGTCCAGTCTTCAGTTAAAACAAGTAAAAAACTTTTAAATCAGGATTTCACTCAAACTAATCTGGAAAAGCAAATTCAATCTACTCCGTTTTCAGTGGTGCATCTGGCAACTCACGGGCAATTTAGTTCAGATGTTGAACAAACTTATATTCTCACCTGGGATAAATTACTGAAGGTTAGAGAATTGGATAATTTACTACGAGCTAGGGGTGAAAGCCGACCAGAAACAATTGAATTACTCGTTCTTAGTGCTTGTAAAACTGCCACGGGAGACAAACGAGCTGCTTTAGGATTGGCTGGAGTTGCTGTGCGGGCGGGCGCACGCAGTACGCTAGCAACTTTGTGGACAATAGATGATCAATCTACTAGCGAGTTTATGGGTGAATTATACCGACAGTTGGATGCTGGGGTAACTAAAGCCCAAGCTCTGCAACGCGCCCAACTTGCAATTTTAGCTAAAGAAAATCGCCCATATTTTTGGGCACCTTATGTTCTGGTGGGTAATTGGTTGTAATTATACTGATATGTAGATTACTTTACCTTGCTGAAGGACTGCGATCGCCACATCAATTTCTTCATGTCGAGTCAAACTTCCAAAGTCAACCCTTTCTCGCTATGCCAACGCTATAAAGTTTTCCACCCCAATGGTGCTAGCTTGTATTCCAATAAGTTCTGCTAGTCTCTGTTGTGTATTTGTAACCTGAATTGAAGTGCTAAAACTGCCTTGCGTAATTGTGAGTTGCTCAAATGTTAGATCCTCTAAGATGAAAAAGTCCTCTCCATGATGATAGTCAAGTATTTTATCTTGTCCATAAAGCGATCGCAGCACAAAGCGATCGGCTCCTTTTTCACCAATAAGGATATCGTTGCCTTTACCACCATCGAGGACATCATTGCCCTTACCTCCTAATAAAATGTCTTTCCCCTCTCCTCCTACTAAATAGTCTTGCCCTCCCCGCCCAACTAAAATATCAGCACCTTTATTTCCATAAAGATTGTCAGCAGAATCTGTCCCATTGATAAAATCGGTACAGTCAGACCCTATCTTTTCTGAAACGAATGACTCTATAACAGCTCGATCTGCCTGTACAAGTCCTGAACCTTCTTTTATAGAAAGCGCAGTATTTTGGACTTTAGTACGAATCTCTTCAGGAGTAAGATTTCCATCGGCTCGATCTAACATTAGAGCTACTATACCTGCTACGTGAGGTGCGGATGCTGAAGTACCTAAAAATTCAGCAAACGAAGAATCAATTGGGAAATTGGTTGCAACGCCGTCTGGGGCATAGATTTCTGGTTTATTTCTGAGGATGGGATTGGCCAACCTATTGCCATCAGAATCCAGCCAAATGGGAGATCCTCCCTGACTTGAATAATCCCTAATTTCTATAGGGTTTTTGATATTCGTGGCACCAACGGTAATGGATCTGGGTGCATTACTATTTCCGTAAACCGATCTATTATTGGCATCTTCGTCTATATACTCATAGTCAATTGTGCGGTCTGCCCCATTAGCGTTACTAACCCATTTGATAAACGTTGGTTTTTCGGATATATCATCACCAACCTTAGCAATTACAAAGTAAAGTTGTTCATCTTTTTGGGGGACATACCCAAGTGCTTGAAGGGGAACATCTACAGCAGACTCGCTAATCACCCCTGAAACTGCGACAATATTGCCTAAGTTCGGCAATTCAGGCGTATTCACTAAAAACTGGACATATTCGGTTTTGATTTCCCCAATCGCATCGTCCCATCCCAAAAGAGGATTGATCAGTGTATTACTCTCTGGGAGATTGATGTTCTGAAAGAAATCTACACCATCAGTGGGATCAAAATCGTGGGCTTGAAATTGAAAACCTTCAAGCTCAAACTCAGCGCCTGGACAAAATACGCTTTCGTATGAAATTCCGCCATTATTCCCAGCCGCAGAGACAACTACTACACCTTGATCGATGGCTGCTTCGATAGCTTTAGCTGCTTTACCGTCTTGTAGAAGAGAAGCAGGAACTATAGCGTCTCCAACGATTATATCGACCCCCGCAGCAACAAGGGTAGAAACTGCTTTGGCAAAAGTTTCTTCATCTGCAAAGAGGCCGTCTTGGTTCTCTTCAGCAAAGGTATGAAAAAATAGCTCTGCCCCTGGTGCTATATCGTGAACTATCTGACCTAATGCCCTACCTTCATCTAATAGTGGCTCATCAGTGTCTGCGAGGATAGTTACAGGTTGACGATATCCAAATGGATTTGCTTTTCCAGGCAAATCTCCACTTTTAACATTTTCACTTAATCCAGAAAGCGAATTAAAACTATCCGAAATAATGCCAACTTTAATTCCTTTACCATCAAGACCAAAAAGCTGACGTGCAATGTCCGCTTTGAGGATCTGATCGCCTTGAGTTGTTACTTTGCCAGTCATAATTCCATGTTGTTTTGTAGGGCTTGATTCTCACCAGACGCACCTGATACAATCAATACTCTTTGAATGCAAGATTTAGTACTATGTTTTCCTCAGTGTTTTTTTTCACAACAAGTAAGTAATTTTTATTTCGCATATCGAACTAGACATAAATGGGTTTAATACATATTTATTTCGGTTTCCCAGAAATACAAGATACAAACATACGCCTACAATACAAAACTTTTCCAATCACTTTTGAATTGATTCTTTGTTTTCACCACAAGTAAAATTTAAGGTTTACTTGTGGTGAAGATATTCCCTATAAAAAAGCTATTAAATTTCTATTTGGCTAAGTTAGCGTATCAAATAGAAATTCAAGATGAAGTCAAATAAGCTATGCAGGAGTAGATAAAGAAGCTGCCCTAGCTCGCCGTCTATTTTCTGTTCTACGCAGAACAACCAAATATGTACGGGCAGCATCTAAGGGGTTTCTAGTACGTATCAATGTAGCTGCTTGTCCTCCTTTAACAATATTTATATCCTCGCAGCTTAATTCAGATAGTGAGCAAGAATTATCTAAATCTAGTATTTTGATCTGTGCCATCTTTTCTTTTTTATCAATAAAATTTTTTGGTTGAGATTAACTTTGACTTATTAACCTCAATTCAAAATATGAGTTTTTATAAATAATTTCAAGAGGTAAAAGCTTCTTTTTGATGCATAAGTAAGAGTGTTTTGTTTCTAAAGTAAAGCATTGTTTTATGGATTTCCAGCTACAAACAAAAAACTCTACCTGCATCATTAGCAAATACAGGTAAAGTCTCTATTTATTGACTAATTAACAAAATCTATTTACAGGGAATTGATTAATCCGCCAAAACTAAATCAAGTTCAGTTCAGGGATTTTGTATCATCTAATACCTATCTGAAAGGCACTAAACAACACAGTTATGATACTAACACTCAGACTTCATTTGGTATCTAATCTCAAGTAGATAAAGAAGCCGCGTTAGCTAACGCTTCGTTACCTGTTCTACGGAGAACAATTCTGCGTACACGAATAGCATTAGCGAGGTTTTTAGTAGCTGCCAATGTAGCTACGAATCCTCCTCTAACAATATTGATGTCCTCGCAGCTTAATTCAGATAGTGAGCAAGCATTATCTAAATCTAGTACTTTGATCTGTGCCATTTTTTCTTTCTCCTTAATAAATTGTTTGGCTGAGATTAACTTGACTTATTAACCTCAACTCAAAGATATGAGTTTTTATAAATGATTTCAAGACTTAAACCCTTCTTGTTTATACAAAATTCCATGAGTTATGTTTTAATTATTCAAATATTTAATATTCAAAAATAAAAGTACTTTTCTCTGAAAAATTACAGTGCAGTAGCGCGTTACTACTGCTAATCATCTAATTTAAAACTTAAGCTATGTTTTTTGTTGTAGATGGTGCTGTTTTTAGTTTGTCACACCACCAAAGGCTATAAAGCCTGACTTGTGACTGTTCATCCGAATATTGTAAAGCTTTGTAACAAGTTGTGGAATTCCTGGAGTTTTGATTCAGAGAAGTAACAGAGGTTCTCAGGAAATATCCAGATTAATTTCTATCTGGGCATTGCAAGTTATACCAGGAGGAATTGCTGTGGACAAGCAAGGTCTATATTTAACAGCGTTTCAGCATAAGCTTTTGCTCAAGAGTTTAGAAACAGATTTACGTCCAGAATACCGCCGTCGGATTGAAATTATATTGTTGGCAGATGCAGGCCAATCTCAAACTGAAATTTGTGAAGCTTTAGGATGCTCTCAAGAGACAGCACGGCACTGGATGACGATCGCCCAAACAGGTCAAGCTCACCATTGGAGCGATCGCCCGATGGGTCGTCCCAAAGCTGTGAATGAGCAATATCTGACTCGTTTGCAAGAGCTGGCAAGCCATAGTCCGCGTGAGTATGGCTATCCATTTGAACGCTGGACAGCACAATGGTTAAGCAAGCATTTGGCAAAAGAGTTGGGCATTAAAGTAAGTGCTTGCCATGTTAACCGTCTGCTGAAGGAAATGGGACTTTCGACTCGACAGACACGCAAAGCAGAGCAAGAAACTGATAACACTCAAAATTCTCGGATTATGATTAGCAATCTGTTACCAAATTCAGAGCCTAATTTTCGGTGGTCGTTGAATTTCGTTAAAACCAGTAATTAATTTTTTCAAATCATGGTTCAGAACAAATCAGAACTGTCTATTCAACAGCTTGCCCCAACTCTGGGTCAGACTCTTACACAACCAGAACTTTCAGACTGCATTAAAAAAATTGAAATTATCCAGCCAAGTGCAGGCAAACTTTTTTGGCAGACAACAGACGCAAACGTAGGCATCTATATAGTTGTGGCTGGTAAAGCTAGATTACTTGATCGCAGCGATAACTTAATCGCTTCTATAGGTACAGGAACATCCTTCGGTGAACTAACCCTATTTCCCGAAGCAGAATTTCAACCTTATGCTGTTAGGGCTTCGGTAAATCTCAAGGTTGGTTATCTTCCTGGGGAATGTTTGCGATCGCTTATTCGTAAATATCCTTCGATTGAGCAGCATCTTCACAACCAAGCTTTACTTTGGGATTTACTATTGTTATGTCGTCAAAATTCTGGGTTGAATAATGTTACTTACGAAGATGTAACGCAAATCCAACCACTTCTAGAACAGCACAATCTCCAAATTAGTAAACTGCCATCTTCTTTACTTAAAGACCAGCAGCTTTTGATACTGCGGCGCGGCGAACTACTGCACACATCAGGACTTAAACTCACCGCAGGCAATATTTACACCTTATCTGAGTTACCTAAAGACCCTGGCTGGCAAGTAATTCAACCAACGCAATTATACAGCCTCAGCCGTTCGCATTGGCAAACTGCATTGCAATACTTACCACAACTGGCTGAACTCGATACTAGCAACCATCCCGTTACAGTCTCTCAGCCTGTGATATTGCCGCAATTGACGGTTGAGCCACAAAACCAATTAAAGAAGAAAATTAGTAAAGCTTACTTCCCTAGCCCAACCGTCAAAATCGGTCATTTATGGCAACGTATTACTCAACGCTATCCCTTCTTTGAACAACAAAGTTCGTCTGATTGCGGTGCGGCTTGCTTGGTGATGGTTGGTCGCTACTGGGGTAAGCGTTTTAGCGTCAATCGCCTGCGAGATATTGCCAACGTTGACCAGAATGGTTCATCGCTGCGAGGTTTAGCAGCAGCAGCAGAAAGCATCGGCTTTTCGACTCGACCTGTCAAAGCCAGCCTGGATAAACTTGCACAGCAAAGCCTCCCGGCTATTGTGCATTGGGAAGGCAAACATTATATCGTTGTCTATGAAGTGAAAGGCGCTCGCGTTATCGTTGGAGATCCTGGTATTGGTCAGCGTACCCTTTCACATTTAGAATTTAAAGCAGGTTGGACTGGCTATGCTTTGTTACTCCAACCGACAGCCCTACTCCGAGAAGCCAAAGAAGCTAGCACTCCTTTCTGGCAGTTTTTTGAATTAACTAAACCTCATTGGCTGGTATTGTTAGAAGTTCTCGTTGCTTCCATCTTGATTCAAATCTTTGGCTTGGTCACACCACTATTTACGCAACTATTATTAGACCGAGTAGTTGTGCAGCGTAGTAACTTAACATTAACGGCTGTCGGTATAGGTTTAATCATCTTTAGTCTGTTTCGAGTCGCCATCACTGGACTGCGACAATACCTTCTCGACCACACAGCTAACCGAGTGGATTTAGCCTTGATTGTAGGATTTATTACCCATACCTTTCGCTTACCTCTGAACTATTTCGAGTCTCGCTACGTCGGGGATATCATTTCTCGCGTGCAAGAAAACCGCAAAATCCAACGTTTCTTAACTGGTGAAGCACTTTCTATCTTTTTAGATTTACTCACAGTATTTGTCTATGTTGGATTGATGTTTTGGTATAGCTGGAAGATGGCATTAATGACCCTAATAATTGTGCCGCCATTTGTATTACTGGCACTGATAGCTACACCTTTTTTGCAACGTGTTTCCCGCGAGATTTTTGGCGCACATAACGAAGAAACTGGGTATTTAATTCAATCCTTGACTGGTATCCGCACGATTAAGTCAATGGCAGTTGAGCAAACAGTACGCTGGCAATGGGAAGAACTTTTTGGAAAGTCAGTGAAAAAGAATTTTTCAGGGCAAATAATTAGCAATACACTGCAAATATTTAGCTCTGGTATTGAAGCTGTAGTCACCGCAGCATTACTATGGTTTGGTGCGTGGCAAGTAATTCAAAATGAACTTACGATTGGACAACTGATAGCTTTTAATATGTTGCTCAGTAATGTTATTAATCCTTTTGAAAGACTAATTTTATTGTGGAATGAACTGCAAGAAGTACTGATTGCTGTTGAACGGATTAATGATGTGATTGATGCTGAACCAGAAGAAGATTTACAGCATCAACATCATCAATCTTTACCCGCAATTAGAGGTTATATTCGCTTTGACAAAGTTACTTTTCGATATCACCCAGAAAGTGAGATAAATACCTTAGAAAATATCAGTTTTGAAGTCCAAGCAGGACAGACAATTGCGCTCGTCGGACGTAGTGGTTCAGGAAAAACGACTATTTCTAAGCTGATATTAGGATTGTATCTGCCTACAGAAGGGAAAATATTAATTGATGGCTATGATACCAGTAGTTTATCGTTGCGATCACTCCGTCAGCAAATCGGTGTAGTTGACCAAGATACCTTTTTGTTTGGTAATACGATTCGGGAAAATATTTCTATAGGTCATCCCGAAGCTTCTTTAGAAGAAATCATAGAAGTCGCTAAACAAGCAGGCGCACATCAATTTATTAAAGAACTACCAATGGGGTACGAAACCCTGATTGGCGAGGGAGGAGGAATGCTATCTGGTGGACAAAGACAACGATTAGCGATCGCGCGCGCCCTTGCCGGAAATCCGCGACTACTGATTTTAGATGAAGCTACCAGCAGTCTTGATGCTGAATCTGAACGCATTATTCAAACTAACCTCAACACAATTCTTCAAGATAGAACAACCGTGGTGATTGCACATCGCCTTTCAACAGTACGCAATGCTAACAAAATTTTGGTGCTAGATAAAGGCTTGTTAGTTGAGAGTGGCACTCACGAGGAATTAATGGCTAAACGCGGTCACTATTTCTACCTCAATCAACAACAACTGACTGTAGCAATTTGAATCAATAATCAGAGAACTAACCATGACAAATGAATTTATTCCACAAGAGCAATTTGGTCAGAACGGTCACTACCAGAGTAATCAACTGGATTTCAAACCTCAGTCAAAATCTTCTACATCTATCAGTGAAGATTGGTCTTCTTTAACTAAAGAACTAATTGATACATTGCCACGAGTTTGGACGCGCGGACTGCTGTATTGGCTAGTAATATTTGCGGTGATCGTTTTACCTTGGGCGATGCTATCTCAAGTAGACGAAACAGGTAGCTCTAGAGGACGACTTGAACCTCAAGGTAAAACTTTAAGGTTGGATGCACCTGTGACAGGAAAAGTTATATCCATCAAAGTTAAAGAAGGGCAAATTGTCAAAGCTGGACAAATTTTATTGGAGTTGGAATCAGATTTAACTCGCACTGAATTACAACAAACTCAGGCAAAGCTTGAGGGTCAACAAAATCGAGTCAATCAACTTCAGTTACTCAAAAATCAACTAACAATGTCTTTACGCACTCAGCAATTACAAAACCAAGCCCAAGAGTCTGAACAACTTGCTCAACTCGATCAAATTAAGCAACGGCTAAATTATAGTAAACAAGTGTATACTCTCGAAAAAGGCCGTTTGAAGTTAGCTAACAATGAAATTCAACGTTATCGATATCTTTGGCAAAAAGGTGCTATTTCTAAGAGCAAATTAGAAGAAATAGAAGGTGCTATGTTTGAACGCCAGAGACTTTTAGAACAACCACAATCAGATATTCAACAAGCCACAACTGAAATTACTAAACAACAAAGCACAAATCAACGCCTTAGTCGTACAGGTGAACTCGCTCTGTTAGAGAGTCAAAAACAAATTAGAGAACTTCAGTCTCAAGCTATCGATGTGCTATCAGAAATTGACCAAACTAAAAAACAAATTCAGTCTTTGCAATTTCAACTACAACAACAAACTCTTCGTAGTCCTATTGATGGTACAATTTTTCAGTTATCTATTAATAATGCTGGAACTGTTGTACAACCAGGGCAAATGGTTACTCAAATTGCACCTCAAGGAGTACCTTTGATATTTAGAGCCGAGATGCCCAGCCAAGAAAGTGGTTTTTTGCGTGTAGGAATGCCAGTCAAACTAAAATTTGATGCTTATCCTTTTCAAGATTATGGAGTAGTAGAAGGCAAACTCCGTTGGATTTCACCAGATTCTAAAGTTGTCGAGACTCCCCAAGGTAAGTTAGAGAATTTTGAACTAGAAATTGAACTGCCAAAAGCTGCTATCCAAACTAGAAATAGATGGATTACTTTAACACCAGGGCAAACGGCAACTGCTGAGGTAATTGTACGTAAACGTCGCTTGATTGATTTTGTACTAGATCCATTTAAGAAGTTACAAAAAGGTGGTTTAGAACTTTAGCACCTAATCATAAGGAGTTTATATATGTCAGATATTCTTGTTATATCCCAAAATGAAATTATTCACCATATCAAGCTTTCTTGTCAAATTCCTACTATTACGGAAAGTATCATCACTCGCAAAATTATTATAAATGCCGCCCAAGAAGTAGGAATAAAAGTTGAAACAGCAGAACTTCAAGAAGCAGCAGATACCTTGCGGATGATTAACCAGCTTGAGAGTGCTGAAACAACTTGGTCATGGTTACAAAAACACAATCTTTCTTTAGATGATTTTGAAGAGTTAGTTTATGACAATGTTATTTCTTCAAAGTTAGCAGAACATTTATTTGCTGATAAAGTTGAGCAGTTTTTTGTAGAGAATCAATTAGATTATGCTCAAGTAGTCATGTATGAAGTTGTCGTTGACGATTTAGACTTGGCAATGGAACTTTTTTATGCAATTCAAGAAGGCGAGATAAGTTTTTCTGAAGTTGCCCATCAGTATATTCAAGATGATGAGTTACGCCGCAGTGGAGGATATAGGGGAATACTGAACCGCACAGATTTAAAACCAGAAATATCAGCAGGGGTGTTTGCAGTAACTCCACCCCAACTTCTTAAACCTATTGTCACCTATAAAGGAGTGCATTTAATTAATGTTGAAGAAGTAATCAAACCTGAATTAAATCAAACTTTACGTTTAACGATCATTTCACAGCTATTTTCAGAATGGCTGAAGCAGCAATTAGAGCAAATTCAAGTTGAATACTCAGATATTGGGTTGAACCTTGGCAATTAGAAATTCCACATATACAAAATCTTTTGCTCTATAGAGCTGGCGTTGTACTCCAGACACAACTTGAACTTAGGACAAATTAAAGTTCTTGAACTCGTGTAGGCAGCTGTGAGTGTAAGTAAGTCGGGGGAAATTCTTACAACTATGTAACAGAAGTTTAAGCAGAGGAATGAGAGCTAAATTTTACACGTTGTGTACTGTAGTTTCCTTTTTTACCTCTTGTTTGAACTCCATCCATCACAGCATAAGCAAGGTCTAATTCATCCTCAAAACTTTTGGCGGCTAGTTCATCTTTTTTGAGGTGTTGCCATTCCAATTCAATTGGGTTCATTTCGGAGCGGCGTTGTTGCGTGAATAGGCAAAATGGTAAATTTTACCTATCGCCGATGTTTCTTGCCGCCTAGCCCGAAGATGAAGACGAAAGCCCAGTACAAAGTTAAGAATTGGAACGCTTATGATGCTTCGCTCAAGCAACGAGGCAGCATAACCTTTTGGGTAAATGAAGAGACAATCGAGCAGTGGTGCAACCAGCAGAAAACAGAAGAAAGGGAGCATCGAATTATTACTCTGATACAGCGATTGGCTTCGGCACTGCCCCTTAGGGCAATTGCCACAATGGGGACGCTTGGCGAAAGTTGCATCTAGGAGTTGACTCAGAAAGTGGCGAAATTCTAGGCGCGGTGGTGACTACTAATGATGTGGCTGATTGCGAAGTGCTACCAGACATATTGG
>NZ_JCACKA010000127.1:0-21109 GCF_059505145.1 Mojavia sp. | reverse complement strand
CTCGTCTTCAACAAGTACTGCCAGTAGACCAGTCAGTACAAGTTCGACAGATTGAGCGCGACAAGTACAAAAGGCTGGTAGCTGAGATTTTTGTGAATAACCGTTCTGTTAACCTGACAATGGTGCAAGAGGGACAGGCTGTTGTGTACAGGCAGTATCTACAGGGTTGCAACAGTGGCAAAGAACAATTCCTTCAGGCTGAGGCTGATGCTAAAGGTAAGAAGTTAGGATTTTGGAATCAATCGCAGCCGATGATGCCTTGGGATTTCAGGCGAGGTCAAAAGCTAACTCAAGGCACGACGACGCGATCGCTGCAACAACAACAGTGCGATCGCTCCTATCCAGACTTTTGCATCCCGCCCAATGCGGCAGACTTGGATTGTCGTGACATACCTTACCGCAGATTTAGAGTGATTCCACCAGATCCGCATGGGTTCGATAGAGATGGGGATGGCGTGGGTTGCGAAAAATAACTATTAGAGGTTATGGTTGCAGTTATTTTCACACCCAAGCGATCGCTTGCGCTGGAGCGGAGCATCATCGCCAATGGGTTTAAACTAATTCCAATATTTATATCAGGGTTTCATGCGGGACTTACTGTTACTTAATTCCAACTATGCTTATTTAGATTTAGAAGTTAATAATGAGAGTGATATATATCGGCTAGGGTTAGTTTCTCCTAATTTAGTCAAGGATTTTTCTCAAGAGGGGCTAAGTCAAGCTTACGAACAATTAATCAAGTTAAAAGATAGTGGTTTATCCGTTTGCGGTCATAACTTCCGACGATTTGATTATTCTTATCTTGTTCAGCAAGAACCTCAATTATCTTCATGGAACATAATCGATACATTAGAATTATCAATAATTTTATTTCCTTTACAGCCATCTCATAAGTTAAATAAAGAATATAAGCAAAGCCAGTATTCTAGTAATAATCCGTTAGAAGATGCACAGGCAACTCGATTATTACTTAACCAGCAACTGGAAGCACTTCAGAAGAAGCCTGTTGAAATACAACAACTGTATATTTGGTTATTAACTTGTGGTGATGAAAATGCAGACTTGTCATATCAACAACTTTTCTGCGAAGTTTTAGGCTGGAAAGTTGAACAGCCTGCAATAGAAAGTTTACCAGCAACTATGCTCAAAGGGATGAACCAATCTTATTTGCAGCAGGTATGGTTTAGCCCAGAAGCTTACGATTTTGAGACAAGATTGTGTGTAGCAGCATTGCTAGCTTGGAATTACGAGTGCAACCTAAGCGAATCCAAGCAGGCTTTTTCTGATTGGCTAAGACATTTAAACAGTTTTCAAACTGTACTGGAGAATTTACGTCCTTTAAGTACAGATGAATTTGCCATTAACTCTTACCTAGAATATTTTGGTATTCTAAATTTTCGCTCTTTGCAAGAAGAAGCGGTTAAAGCAATTATTAACAATGAGCGTCCGCTGGTTCTGATGGCAACTGGCGGCGGAAAATCTTTGTGCTATCAACTGCCAGCTTTTATGTATCATGAAAGGCATAAAGCATTGACTGTAGTGATTTCACCGCTTCAAGCATTAATGGCAGATCAGGTGGCAGATTTAGGACAAGCTGGTTTTTTCTTTGCTACCTTTATCAATGGAAATCTCTCAGCAGCAGAGCGTCGTCAACGGCTTGAAGAATTACGCTCTGGTTCCAAAGGTTTACTATACATTAGCCCTGAACAATTACGCTCCATGAGTATCAGGGCATTATTAGAACAGCGCCCTCCGGTTCTCTGGGTAATTGATGAAGCCCACTGTGTGAGCCAGTGGGGTCATGATTTTCGTCCAGATTACCGTTATATTCCAAAATTTATTTATGAATTATATCAACAACGGCAGCTTACAATGCCATTGTTAGCCTTGATGACAGCAACAGCAACAGTTGCTGTCGTAGAGGATATTAAAAATTTATTCGCTCAACATCAATTAGATATTAAACGGACAATTGATGGAGCAACAACAAGAGATAATCTCACCTTTAAGGTCATTCCAGTAGCTGGAAATAAGGAGCAAGTTTTACTAAATCAAGTGAAGGAATCTCTTCAATTGGGTGGTAGTACATTAGTTTATACCACTACACGTAAGAATGCTGAAAAATTAGCTCAAATTCTTACACAAAGCCAGATTGAAGCTAAATATTATCATGGAAAACTCACAAAAGAACAGAAACAACAAGTTCTGCAAGAATTCAAGTCTGGTAAATTAAACGTAGTCACTGCAACTTGTGCTTTTGGCATGGGCATCAACCGTCAGGATGTGCGCGCTGTCATCCACCATTGTATGAGTGCAAATTTAGAAGGTTATGTCCAAGAAGCTGGACGAGCTGGACGTGATGGGAAACCAGCAGTTTGTACTCTACTATTTGACCCCAAAGATGCAGATACAGTTTTTCACTTACAAAGTCTGAATCAACTAAGCGAACAGGATTTAAAAAATGTCTTTATCTCAACAAGAAATATTCGTCAGCGCACCTTCGGCAGTGCCAGAGAAGATTGGTTTTGGGTGACAACGAATGAGATTTTTATTGAGGGTGGCTTTGACGAAGAATTTGGGCAAGAGTCAGAGCAACAAGCCACTAAAATCAAAGTTGGGCTACATTACTTAGAAAACTTTGGTTTGTTAGAACGAGCCGAAAACTTTTCCAGCTTTATACAATTTGAACTGAAACACGATACTTTTGCCGAATCCCTAGAGCAATTTCAAGAATATGGGCAAAGCAAAAATTTATCAAGGTTTGAAGCTGAAAACTTTGAGCGACTGATTCAAGCAATGCACGTTGGCAAAGCTTATTGTAATAACCATGATGAACCTTTTCCACTAGATCGCCTGAGCGATGAAGCTGGAATTAGTTTGCATGATCTGACTGCTAGAATTCGAGAATTACAAAAAGCTGAAGTCTGTTCTTTTGAGATACCAATTACACTTGTTATTACTAAGGGTGTAAGAGGAGATGCCCGTAATAACCACGAACGCATTCGTCAGTTGGAAGAGCAAATATTAAACCAACTTAGTCAAATGCTTGGTAACGAACATGAGATTCAAATAAATTTGCGAGGACTTGCTGCTCGACTTGACCCAGACAATAAGAAAAAAATTAGAGCATCCAACATCATGAATATTTTAGAAGGATGGGTTGCTCAAAAGTGGGTAAAGTTAAACCGAATTTCTCGTGATGTGATTCGATTGCAACAAATTGAGGTTGCAGAACATTTGCCTGGGCATAAAATTTTAACATCTACTGTATTGGAAGTTCTGTATCAAGCCTTGAAAGATACAACTGGAGCGAGATTACCTTTGAAGTATGAATTAGGAAAACTCGCTCTTGAAGTTACCCAAAAAACTCAACTCGATTGGGATAATAAAGAGTTAGAAGTTATACTCCTGTGGCTGCATCAAAGAAAAGTGATTAGACTCAGTGATGGGCTAAATTTATTTCAACAGTCGCTTAAAATTCGGGTAATTAAGAACGCAAGGATTCCCACAGTAACACGCCGTTATCCTGAAGTTCAATCGCACTATGAAGAGCAAACTCGCCGTACTCACTACATGGTGCAGTATGGGAAGTTCAAGTCAGAAGAACAGCGTCAGCAATTCGTCAGTGATTACTTTGGTACAGTTCAAGAAGAATTCCTTTCAAAGTATTATTTATCGACACAAGATATTACCACGCCGATTCTTCCAGAAGACTACAACCGTATTTTAGAACCACTGAACCCATCTCAAAAAGAAATCGTTTTAGCTTCAGATCCAGCAATGGCAGTAATAGCAGGCCCAGGCTCTGGTAAAACAAGAACGATTGTTCACCGGATTGCTTATCTTGTAAAGGTTAAGCGAGTTGAAGCACAGCGTATTCTTGTTTTAGCTTATAACCGTAATGCAGTTCGAGAGTTACGGCTGCGATTGCAAAAGTTAATTGGCGAACAAGCATCCCGAATCCGTGTTTTTACATTCCACGGTTTAGCATTAGCACTTTTAGGACGCACGGTAGGTGAACATAGTAAGACTCAAGCAATAGAATTTGAGCAACTTTTGATTGAAGCTTGCGAACTAATTGAAAAAGGTGAAGAATTTGAAGATGCAGATGAAGATGCTCAAGCACGAAGAATTGAATTATTAGGAAAATTAGAATATATTTTTGTTGATGAATATCAAGATGTTAGCGAAAAAGAGTACCGATTAATTCAGCTAATTGCTGGTTTAAATGAATCTGAAGATGAAATGAGGGTTGTGCAAATTAATCTTTGCGTTATTGGAGATGATGACCAAAATATTTATGAATTTAGAGGCACTGATCCAAAATATATCCTTCAATTTGAGGAGGAGTACAAAGCAAAACGTCTCTTACTTATAGAAAATTACCGCTCCACAGAGTCAATCATTCAAGCTGCTAATCAATTAATTAGTAGAAATCAAATCCGCTGTAAAATTACATCGCAAGAGCAGGTAAAAATTGATAAATCCCGTACTGGCTACCAAGGTTTATCTGTTGAGGGGTACATTTTTAATAATATTAACTCCCAAGTAGTTTGGGTACAGCAACGCATTCAATCATGGATAAAAAAAGGCATCCTACACAATGAAATTGCTGTTCTTGCTCGTCAATGGGCTAACTTAGCTCCAGTCCGATTACTTTTAGAAGAAATAGAGATTCCAACTTATTCTTTAAAAACAGATGGAATTAAACTTGTTAGGAATTTAGTAACCTGTAAACTGCTTGAAGAACTCAAGGTTCAGAGCCACCAAATCCTTTTACCAGAAGAATCTGTCCAAGCCTGGTTTATTAACCTTTTTACTCAATGGAAACGCAGCTTACAAGAACCTACAGTTAAACTCTTGCTCAAGATTGCCGTTGATATTGATCAAGAACGAGGATTTGGCTCCGAAGAATTCGCCCTTCCCATTAGTGCGTCTGATGTTCTTACTACTTTATTTGAATTCAATGAAAGTCCAGAAGTTGTGCTAGATAAGGAAGCTGTTCTAGTTACAAGTTGTCACGGTGCAAAGGGATTAGAGTTTAGAAAAATTATTCAGTTAGCAGATAATTTTACAATTTCTGCGGATGAAATTGAAGCAGAACGCCGATTATTTTATGTGGCAATGACTCGTGCTAAGGAAGAGTTAATTTTCTGTTCTACTCGACAGATTTCATTTGTAATCGAATCAGGAGTAATCCCAAAATTTTTAAGTGTTACTACAACATCTCTGCCACGGCAGATGTTTTATTTAGACCTTAGCCCAGGAGATGTTCATTTAGGGCATCAGTTTACAAAGAATAATCAGCATATCATTACTCATCTGATGGAAGGTACTGCACTGCAATTGCGAGTTAATAAATTTAATAATGGTTGGGATATTTATACAGTGCAAGGACAACTGATTGGGGCTTTGTCACGAAAAGCGAATGCTGAACTAACCTCCAAAGGATTCAAGCCTGGACAGTTCCAGTTTCAGTCAACTGAAGTTACAGTCAAAAGTATATACCGTCATTTAAAAATGGATGAAGTCAGTGGCAACATAACAGAAGACTGGTTTGTTGTAATTCCCCAAATTAGAGTCTGCCGCTAACAAATTGAATATCCCAGGAAAAACGCTACATCAGGCTAATTTCAATCAGTTTATACTAACGGGTAATACCAGCAGCAGAAATCTAATTTTGTGACTGACAGTAAACCAACTGATTACGCGGCGATTATCAAGGCTGCCAACCAAAGCGTTTCAGAACCTCCCGAATGGCTGAGTGCAGGTAAACACGTTTACTCGCCAGAGTACGGGGTAGGAGAAGTAATGGCAGTATTAGGCAAGCGGTTGATTGTTAAGTTTGTTGAAGAAGTTAAGCCAACTCAATTTGGGGATTGGGAACAGGCAATTTCTAATGGCTCAATTAAATCAAGCAATGCTAACTTAGTTTCCTCAACAACATTTTTGGAAGAAACCAATACCACAGCCGCGGCAATTATTGAGCAGATAAGGCAAATTCCCCAAGTAACGTTTCAGTCAGTAGCACAAGAACTGTTAGCAAACATTACAACGGTAGATATCACAAATACCAACGAACCTATAGTTCACCCCATTCCCGAAGATTTACCGCCTGCTTTGCGTTTAGGATTACACAATAACGGTATCAGCAGCATTTATTCTCATCAGCTAGAAGCGCTGTCAAAGTTACGTGCTGGCTTCGATTTAAGTATTACTACTCCAACGGCAAGTGGGAAGACGTTGTGTTACAACCTAGCTATTGTTGAATCATGCCTGGTGCGATCGCAGACTACAGCACTGTACATTTTTCCACTCAAGGCATTAGCTCTCGACCAAATGCGAAAGTTGCAATCGCTTTTTAAGGCAATACCCAACAATCGGCTCAAACTAGCATTGATGACTGGGGATACACCTGCACAACAAAGGCAGCGATTTTTTATCCCTAACCCTCCTAATATTTTGGCGGTCAGCCCAGACTTATTGCATTACTATCTTTACAATGTCCGCCGTCGAGAGGATGGGGAAGGATGGCGACAATTTCTTAAACAGTTACGCTGGATAGTAATTGACGAAAGCCATACTTATATAGGTGCTTTTGGCGCACACTTTGCCAATCTCATGCGAAGGCTGAGGTTAGCAGTTGACGCGGTTGGTGGTAATTCTCAAGGGCTACAATTTATCTGTTCTAGTGCCACAATTGGAAATCCTCAACAGATGGCATTGCGCTTTAGTGGCAGAACCGAGCAACCACAAAGATTACATCTAATAAAAAATAGTGGCGCGCCCAATGCAGGACGCACATTGTTATCGCTCACACCTAGTAATGCGGCTAATGTCGAAGCCACTAAAATTGTCATTTCTTGGTTGCAACATAATCTGAGTGGTATTGTGTTTTGTAACTCCCGTGCTGCCGTCAAAGGTTTGTTGGGATTGTTTCAAAGAGAAACACAACGTTTAGGGCTGGGTCATCTTGCTAGTAAAGTAGCAGTATTCTATAGTTCCTTGACGAGCGATCGCCGCCGGGAGATTATTCAAAAGCTGCAAGCAGGACAAATAAAGGTAATTATTGCCACCTCAAGCTTAGAAGCAGGAATAGATTTACCTGAACTGGATTGTTGTTTGATTCGCGGATTTCCTGGTAGCCTGATGTCATTCTGGCAACGAGTAGGAAGAGCCGGGCGTAAGCAGCATGGATTAGTAATTTATTTACCTTTGGGGCAGAATCCGATTGATGTCTATTATGCTCGACACCCGCAGCAGTTATTATCAAAAGAAGTAGAATCTGCTACTTTTAACCCAGATTACCCGACAATTCTCGGAAAACATTTAGAATGTGGTTGCATTGAAAGTAGCGTAGCGTTAAGCGAACTCAATATCCGTTTTGGAAAAGCATCTGGTGCAGTTGCAGATTCTTTGATACAACAAAATAAAATTTATTTAAGTAATAATAGAAAACTCTGGGGAAGAGGTTATCCCCACAAACAAGTCAATCTCAGAAGTAGCACCCAAACTTCGATTTCTTTAATTAACAAGCATACAGGCGAAATACTAGAAAGTATGTCGTTAGGGCTTGCTCATCGAGAAGTATTTCCGCAAGCTATCTACATGGTTCAAGATGAAAGTGGTGAGTTAGTAGCCTACCGCAGTGAAAACTTAAACGAAGAAAAAGGAGAAGCACTACTAACATTTCTGGGTAAAGATACAGATTTATTCACTCAAGCTGAATCGGATTTAGATATAAAACCAATTTCTGCACTAGCAGAATCTAAAATTATTCCCACTACTATTGAAGATGGTCGCTTACGTTTAACTTTGGTTTGGGGAGAAATTACAAATTCTGTCATCGGTTATAGCTTGATGAAGCGTACTTATGGGATGACTTGTAAAAATCAACGTTGTGCTAATTATAAAAAACCACTTGAGGGAAAAATCTGTATATCATGTAAACATCCTTTGAGTGCATCAGAGGTGATAAAGCTGCAAAATGAAATATCATTCGAGCAACCTTACATAACCAAATACCAAGCACCATGTGTAATGGTTGAATTAAATCAACCACTACAAAAAGCGTTGCAAGCTCAGGTCAACAATTGTAAACAACAAATTATGTCTGTTAATGGTAATGAAATACCCGAACATTATCAACCATTGTGGAGTAGTGGTGGTGATGTAACTGCATTGCATAGTGTTCAACACCAAATAATCAAGGCTGTACCATTAGTAGTTTTATCTTCAAGCCTCGATGTAGATGAAGTAATTGTGCAGAAGGAAACTAGGAATATCGGTTACTTCTTCGATACTTGTGATGGGGGTAATGGTGCAGCAGAAGCCATTTTCACAGATTTTCCCAAGTTTGCAGCCGCAGCTTATGCTTTAGCTAGTGAATGTGGTTGTGACATGGGTTGTCCAAGATGCTTACATTCAACTGCTTGTCCTCAGCAAAATGAACCACTGCTCAAGGATGTAGGTTTGTTCTTGTTAGAGGTTATTAGCCAAGCTGCACTCAATTCTCAAAATTCAAGTTCAATTTTTGGTGGCTAATTCACGCTAAATACCAGAGGCAGCACTTGCTGAGAATGTAACAACCTGCGACCCTATGTCACAAACCTGGATGTCACGACGAGAGATAATTTGCAACTCGTGAGGGTAACGCGGACGCGGATCATTCACCAACCAGATTGGAGGAATCATCGTGGTTTCATAGTAATCAATCTGATGCAAAACCCCAGGATTATTTTTGAGTTCTACCACTGTCCCCGGCAGATACTCAAATATTTCATCCCAATCAATAGCCGAATCGACGTTCATCACACTCAACCTGTTTAATACCTGAATTACTTACTTGCCCATACCAGCCAGACCTTGACCTTGCATTGTTAACTTGGCAAATAAAACATTAGCGAAATAGCTGGTGGGTATATCAACCGTGCTTTTGATTAGCAATAGAAATCACTGCGATCAAGTACCACTTCACCATAATCTGGCACCCAGGCAACCCAGGTCACTGGGGATTCCTGGCAGAGCAACTTGGCTTCCTCAAAGGCATAATCATTGGGTGGTTGGAGCAACTTTACCCAGGTATCTCGGTTATACGTGATGTGGCAGACGGGGTTCCAACCTGAAGTGAGCTGGTTTGCCAGAGTCGGGGCGGTCGAATTAACCGAAACTGTTTGATGGGACATAGACCTTCTCTGTCTGTAATCTATTAAAACTTGCAAGCATTGCTCTCTCCAACTAGACCAGAAAGAGTAAAATAAATAACTTCTGTATCTATATTTACAAAATTGGGGGTAAATAGCTCAATCACCCTGAATAAATTAACAAATCCTGACATAAGAGATAATAAGTCCTGATTTATTGCTTCTGATGCTGTTCAAAATTCTGGTTATCCTGCATACTCTGAGAGCCACCGTCTGGACGGGATGAACATTGCTTGGCGATTCTTACTAAATCCTCAAGGCCAAATTTACTTCGTCACTATTGATTTATTTGCTTCTCCCAAAGAACTGTTTAACCTCACCCGCAGCTAAAACTTCCTTGCTTTAGATTTGTAGTACTTGCTTTTAATACAAAGGAAATCACACAAGGTCTAAGTGCCGAATGGCACTAAGTTAACGGCAAATCCATTATCTGTAGGGCTTTTGGGTATGGGGTGTGGCTGAGTGGGTGTAGTGACGTTCGCGCCAGCGTTGCGTAGCAAAGAAAATTATTTATGTTCGTATTTGATATTTGGTTTTCTTAATTTTCCGCTACACCCTACCCCCAACAAAGAGCCAACACAAGCTTTCAACTTTTCAAGCGTGCCATTCGGGTCAGAGTCAGCCACCTGTGTTGAGTTTTTGGGAATTCGCAAGGATGATTTTTAAGAAGCAATCGCCTGCACTTCAAACAGGCGATCGCAGTGTACTAAGGCACGAGAAGGAGTTATGTTCATGTGATTCTAGCTTGTTATTAGATTGATATTATTGGCTTGGTTACCTGATTTAGACAGCCACAAGAGTACACTCGAAAGACATAGTAACCAATTTTTACTTTTAGCACTCCTCGCTCTTAAGTGATGAGTACATTAGTCATAAGTAAGTTTTTGGCACACGTTTGAGTCGGTAAAAACGGACGAAAACGTGTGTCAACTTCTCGAAAAGTACAAGCTAGACAAGCAAATCAAGCAAGTATTTGACCTCAAGTACGCTGATTTTAAACCTGTTAAAATCAAGAATGAAGCCTAACTAATAGCCGTAGATCCTTGCAAGAGCAATCACAAGCAATGCAACGGTTAACACAGCACTCAGATGATAATAATTGTCTAAAATCCTTAACAATTAATAGGGTCAAGCCAATGCACAAACTCAACCCTAGTTCTGGAGCCTGAATCTGGGAACGAGATAATCCCCTGAGGATTTTGGCAATTTGGCATCCGATAGAGTGCGGTTGCAGTTTTAATGGAAATAACAAAACAACGGGACAAGCAAAAAGCTATACGGCGGAGATGGTCAAACGATGAGCTTGTGTTGTTCCGGTGTGGGCCAGTTACGAGAGTGCTGTAGTCGAGACGCTACATGATAGATACGGCACGCAAGGCCGGGTGAAGGCAACTGGCTAGAAATAAGACGAATTAATCTTTTCTAACTAAACACTTGCCCCTATAAATCCCAGTTCTCTTTATTAAAAGGCAATTGCCATTTTCAAATTAGCTTCAACTCCAATTCCTGCCGTGCGCTTCGGTCAATAGAGCATTTCAAAAAGCTGTGTTTACTACTAGAAAGCGACCGATAGCAAAGCTGAATTCATCCCTAGTCATCATCAAACATTTGAGGTGAAAAACTAAAAAAAGCTATCTTTTCTGCTCAAGCGTACTCAACAAGAATGTCAAAGACTGTAATTGCATTCCGCATATTACTGGCTGTGACTCTGAAAATTTCTTAGTCAAAACTAGTTGACTTGTTGTACTTTCTCAGCAAATTTACTGGATTTTCAATTGAATTTTAAAAAACAAAAAAATAGTTTCGTAATTCTACGATGTTTTTCTCTATCTTTAGATATACTCTTAAAGGAGTAGAGATTGATTTAAGGAGAGTGAATTTATGAATTTATCAAATCAAGCTCAATTGAATAACAGCTTATTAAACCAAATCCGGTATCAGCTTGAGTCTATAGAAATACATGATAATAAACTTGCCAGACTCTTGTGTAGAGTTATTCCTTCTCAGTGTCCATTTGAACGCACTGTATCAATTTTAGGACGGACGCTTTTTCACATCCCGCCCTTGTGCAAGTTAAACCCCCTTTATGAACAAATCGTTAGTCTTCGTTTTAAGTGTTTGATGTATTTAGCAGATGAATGCGGCGAAGATGTGACAAAATACTGCTAAATATAAGTTTCATCAATAAAAACCAAGTTGGTAGAATCTTTTTTACAGAAAATTAGAGGTTTATTCTTGTTGTGAAGCATCTGGAAAACCTAAGCTTTTTGGGAAAAAAATTAAGTTTAAATATACCCAAATCAGACAAATAAATTTTTCGGTAAAAGTAGAATTTTAAATGTATTAATCTCACATTTTTAGTTAGTTCTAATGTTGCCTCAGCTGACAGCAGCATATACTTAAGCAAAACTCTAGAATTACATAGGTCGCGGGTAGTTTCCTTGGAAATTTCAGTGTATTTTCTTATATCAATTTAGTTGTACGCTCAGTAGGATATAGCGAAATGCAGTTAGTTGTTTTCTGTAGCTACTTATATAATTGTAGCGATTTGAAGCAGAATACAACTTATAGAGAACTTTTATAACTAAGTATCGGGGAAATATACCCTATCAAAAGCCCAGTCATCATGACTGGGTTTTTTGGTAATAATAGCGGCAGTAGGCGTGCCAAAAAACAGGTTTAAGCGCGAAATAAACTTAATAAACAACAGTGATTTGACCTCAATAACTGCACTTCGAGTTTTATTCTCTGCCCAAAGTATACTTTTGCTCAGAACTTCTCATTTGTCGTTAGTTCAATAACTCAAAAAAGATGGTGGACATAGCGCCCACCGTCTCAATCAAGCTGTTTAGCGTTTCACAACTAATATTAATCGATACCGTCAAAATACTGAAATAATTTTATTCAAGCTTCGGTGAGGATTTAGGCGATCGCGTGCAGCGCACGGTGCTAACGGTAATCGTATGCTCATCTCAGGTTGAAAGCTGAGGTATTTTTGAGCGATTCATAGTACCTAGGACATCAGCTAAAAAACAGGAGCAACCTGAAAATAAAGCTGCTCCCAGACGAGTTGGTGTCAATGATGGTGTAACAGAGAATGGGAAAATACCACTGTATTCATTGGCACTGTCACTCCTTGCAATGGCTGATTATACCAGTGAAATCTGTATAAATACTCAAAAAACAGGAGCAACTTTACAATCAAGCCACTCCCAGAAAATATAACGTGAGCCGTAGAGTAAGAGGAAATAAAGTAGACACCACCTGTTGTCCACCTTGGCTAAAATTGGAAACTTGTGAAATCTCAGAATATTTTAGTTCATTGCATCTGACAAAGCAAGCAACTAAACTGTTACTTGCTTTGCATAAGGCAATCACTGGTAGGCAAATTGACTCCTCACCAGAGCTGAGAACCACGGTTCGGTTTAAAAATTATTTGTTGAGCCAAACAATACGCTTTGAATCGCTTGGCGAGGGGAGCAGGGGAGCAGAGGAGCAGAGGAGAGAGTTTTAAGTTTTTCTCTAAAATTTAAATTGTGCAACTTGTAGGCACAATAGCTTAATAGTGGCAATGACAATGCCTAACGCTTATCTGAGTAGTGGCTTTTCGAGAAGAGCATACTAGAGATCGGGTCAATTTTTTACAATTTTAAGTATCACACACATGAGTCCTAGATCAGGAGCAATCTCGTGGAGAGATAAAAAGACTCTATTGATCATCCGTACTTGAAGATGTAAGAATACCGGAACTCGACTGGAACTTGACTGGAACTCAACTGGAACTCAACCTTCAGTGTGATTTACTGGTTAACGTTAATAACGCTAAAACCATCTTTTTCATTTCCGCACAATCGGTTAGTGTCAATCAATTGTGATAGGGCATTTCTCAAGTAAAGAACACTCTTTTTCTCTTCGCCCCACTTGCGGCTGTTTCTGATAGCAGCAAAAGAAGTTGGAGGACTAGCAGTAGCTGCAACGATTGCTACAATCTTATCTTTATCAGCCTCAGAAATACTAATGGATTCTACTTCCAGAAATTCCACTTCTTGATAAGGCTTTGAAAAAATGGACTCCAGATGTTTAACTGCATCTGATGGGGCAATCTTCTCCCCTCTGGGTATGACTGCCTTTTCATGCTGTTGAACTAATTCTGGGAAGAACTGAAGTAATGTTCTGGCTGGATCTGGTTGCCCATTGCCTGGATGCAAATGGGTCTTTAGCCATTCGGGAATTATGCCCAGATTGCCACCACTAACAGGTTCTCCAAAGTTATTAGGGTTGGCTTTGAAATATTCTCCACTAGCAACATTTATTTTGCGTAGACCACCAGCGCTAACCGCAACAGCTACACAACCAATAAAGTTAACCGATTGTTTAAAGGTATCTGCCAGTCCAGCCGTAGCTTTACCGACCACGCTTGTCAGGTTAGAGCCATGCAATACGATAATTAATGTACCACCAGACTTAGCGAAGCGAGAAAGTAAATATTGAATCGCCCAGGTGCGCTCGCTTTCCTCCAACAATGACAGCAACCGCATCGCTTCATCAATCACGATAAGTAAGTTTTTATGGGAGTAAGGTTCGCTTCCATCTAAGGCTTTAAGAAATTTCAATAAATCACGAGCGACGAGTTGATCAGCCCCATCCGCATTAATATCCGGGTACTTAAGGGCAGAGGTCAAGTTGCAGGCAAAGGGGTAAACGTCCACCCCGGCTGTAAAGTATTGGGTGTTTAATCCGGGGTCAAGTGCAGTAGATAATGTTGCCAAGATTGCTGCTAAGGTTCCCTTGCCACCTCGCTGAGTACCAGCGATCGCAATGACTTGGGAACTCATCATATCTTCTACTTGAAAACCACTTTTCGTTAAAGCCGCGATGAGTGCGTTTGCCCTATTAATTAGAGGGAGATTAATTATAGTGTCTGGTGCAAGCCTATCAGCTGATGACTGTAACTCTGTCGGTCTAGAAACAGAAGCAGCTTGGTTCATCTTGCTAATATCTACCTGTGGTGATTGAAACTGCTTGATATCTACGGTCGGTAGTAAATGGGTTTGAGCCTGTGCAATGGCATTTACCTCCAACCGATTCACCCGACTGTCAATCGTCACATTCTGTAAATGGAGAGCCATGCTTTCATAAGTCGGTAGCTGACGACCCTTAAGCTTGCTAAACCAGCCAAACATCCAGCGATAAGCGTAAAAACGTTTTCCTGGTTCAACTTGGGTTAAATACTGGACAATATTTTCAAACTCAGCATAAACAAAAGTGTACTCTTGTGCCTCGTGTCGCTCCAGGAATTTAACAGTATTGGCAAGATGATCCGCTTGATAATTGCTCCTAGCATCATAATCTCCCAAAAGAGCTAGAGCGTCTATAAAGTTGCCACGTACAAAAGGCAAGGGGGCAATTTCTTTAGTGCGGTTCGAGTGTTCGACAACAAACCATAGCCATGCAGCACCACCAATTAAACCACCAACTAGTGCCAGTGGGTTGACCGCATAACAAACCGCTCCGATCCCAGAAGCCAATAAACCAAGTACACGAGTCATGTCTGCTTCATTCTCAGATGCCCGTGCCATTTCAAATAATCCATCTTTTCTCTCTTGCAACCATTGAGCAATATTTCCGGCTTCCAAGTGAGACAAATTAGGATATTGCTCGCGCAAATATTCAGTTTCTTTAGTTGTAATTTTTGGGATATTGTTACTTTGCATAAAAGAAATGCCCTGTTGAGTAGTGAGTGCCGCTCCACTCAAGAGTTATTAAGCGGCGCTCACTTTAATCCTTTGTCAGTCGCCAAATAGAAAACCCAATTTCACCAGCCATCATTGTGCCGATGTTAAACAAGATACAACCCAAAATCATGAATGGGGCTGTAAATTCAAATGGGTTACGAGCCGCAAAGGTGGTGACAATATCGAACGCCCAAACCGCAATCACAACTAGCCCCGTGCTAGAGCGATCGCGTATACCTGCGGTCTTGTAGTCCGCCCAGAGTTGGCCCACCAAGTCAATCTTGCCACTAGGCTTGGTTTCAAGCTCATAAACCATGTGGTCTTGAAGTTCCCGCCTAGCTGAATCTGGGTTCTTACCGCGTAGGGCGTGGGCTTCGATTACTTGCACACCCACAGAAATCATGAATGCCAGGTAAAAAAACGGGTTGAACAGTGCAAACGGTACATTTAGCCAATTCCAAGTCGGCTCAAACCACGGGCATACAGGTGGCCCAGTAAAGATTAATTGCCAAGTTGAATCAGCACTAATCATGGAACCGCCGATAAATAAAATCCCGCCTACCAAGGCACGACCTGCACCACCGTTAGCAACAAACTGATTAACAATCGCAGCGGCAGCCCGAATGGGTAAGCCGACAATCATCACAACAGCCTTGGCACAAAAATCGATGATTTCACCAAGCGATCGCTTCTTATCTTTGGGTTTACTATTGCTGTTGCTAGTGCTGTTACTTTCTGCACCATTACCCATTACTGACTCCTACTTTGTTTGATATTTTGAATGCTTTTACAAATCCCTTTAGCTTTGTGCTTCCACTTCCAAATTCCTTCTTCAATCCGCCCAATACACCTACCCGTTGCGTCAAAAACATCAATAATCTCATCATCTTGATAAAAGGTTGTGTCTGGTCTGGGATTGCGTTTAGTGTTGTCAATGTAATTAGTAATTCTCAACTTGCGACTTGTGGGCATCACTCCTGCCTCATATAAGGCATCACTGGTTTTTGCCCGTTCTTCTATGCGCGAACGTTCTAGTTCTTCTGAGGCTTTTAGCCGTTGAAGCTCTGCATAAGCCCCCAACTTGGGTACTAAGGGGATGATTACGGGCAATATGCAAATGCCAACACCAGCCAAAGCTAAGTACAGTTGTTTCTTATACATGAGATTGCTGTGCTATAGCGCGTTCTTAGACATATCTTTAATGAGGCGTTTCATGTTTCACGACCCTGAAACACTGATGAAACCGTTGAAACAGTTTCATGAAACAGTGCTGTGAAACAGTTGGATGAAACACTACCCTTCATAACGGCTTTCGAGCAAGGAACTGACTGGTGTTTCATGTTTCACGCTGGGGGAATGCTGTTTCACGAGGCTGAAACACTGATGAAACCGTTGAAACGTTTCATGAAACAGTGCTGTGAAACAGTTTTATGAAACACTATCTTCATAACGGCTTTCAAACAAGGAATTAGCTGGCGTTTCACGTTTCATGTTTCACGCGGGGGAATGCTGTTTCATGGTGTTCCACGCCCTGAAACATTGATGAAACCGTTGAAACGTTTCATGAAACAGTTTCGTGAAACAGTTGGATGAAACACTCTCGCTCATCACTCTTACTTTGATGCCCGTCCCAGAAAAGTCAATCCTGCACCAACAAGTAATCCCAACGGTATGAACATCCCACTGCCAATTAATCCAGTAGCGACAACGCTACCAACGAGATATACACTGCCACCTAAAGCGCCAACGACTGAAGTAGCAAACAATCCCGTACTCAGAATATCCATAACTTGATTTTTCCTTTGATGAGCTAATAGTTCTTGAAGTAATCGGATTTCGGTAACAGTGGCAACAGTTTCATTTTGGATTTGTAATAATGCCGCCACTGTTTTATAAGCTTCTAAAATTGGATCTGTGTCCCCATTGAACTGACTCTCTCTCGTAACGAATTGAGTCGTACTTTGAGTTGTTCCTTTTTTCGGATCGACTCCCCCAATCTTGTTGAGGCTTCTTCAGCTAGGTTAATTAAACTTTGATCAATCTCTGCTATTTGGTTATCAACTTCAAGCATCGATTGTTCTGCGAAGGCATCTAGCACAGTTCCCTTGGCTGCAATCAAAGATTCCATGAACAACAATGCTCCAGTTACCCCAGTTGATGCACCCAAAATTTTAGATTGCTCGTTCTGAACAGCTATAGCACCTGAAATAGTCTGTTTATCTGCTGCGGTCAGTTTGTATGAAGCTTGTTGAATTGCTTCAGAAGCCTTGGTAATCGCGGCTTCTTCCATTCCCGCTACTGGTGTTTGCTGAGGGTTGTGGTTTGTGTTAGGTTTCAAAAATTCTTCAGGCATGAGTGAATTTACCGTCCAAGCCTGTCCGGGAAAATTTTTGCGAAACTCGTCAACTAACTTACCGGGCTTCATACCAATAGATTCTGCGTATTCTTTAATCGTCATCGCTAACTCCTGTAAATTTTGAAGGATTTTGCTTTAACTCAATTGCGGTTTGAGTTGAACCTTTAGCTAAAACACCAATTCGGATTTTTTGCAGAACTGGTAGATGCCAATTCGTGAGTTTAATATTGCGATTCAATCCGCCATTTTCTTGATCTCTAAACTGTGCGAAACAGGGCAGATATAAAGAGGCTAAATCGAGATAGTTTCTGAGTTGTCTTTCTGTAACTGGCGGTTCCATTTTCTTTGCTGCCTGTTCTCGTGTGAAAATTTCTTCGACTAGACATGAACCCTTTAGTATCAAGCTTTTCCTCCTTTTGATTTCCTTTTGATTTCCGGTTGGCTTCCGGTTGAATTCCGGTTGACTTCCGGTTGACTTCCGGAAATCTACCAGAACTATCTCAATTAAAAACCGCCTCTCAAGAGCGGTCTAGTCGAAAAAGTATATGAATTTGTATACTATGCAGCAACAAAAACTAGGCTGGGATATCCTTGTTGCTGCCATTTCGAGTCCAATTCCAAACACAGAATCAGTACGCACAAAGGAGGTTTGCGGTAAGCTTTTGTGCCAGGACGAGCAGCATATTGTTTAACGGTTTGCTCAGTTTTACCGAGGGCAGTGGCTAGTTGATAGTTAGTCAAATTCCATTTTTTACGTAGTTCTAATGGATGCATTTGCTTCTTAACCCCTTGTTAGCCGCTTAGAAACAACTTTATCATAAACGAAATTCTAGGAAATAGTGGTCAATAAGCCCACAAGAAACCCGATAATTAAGGGTAAATTTATGACTATTCAAACAATGCCAGAAACTAACGCACCTAAAATGACACGTATTGAGATCAATGTGCCAACCGCATTACTGGCTGAAGCTGATGAATTAGCTGCAATTGAAGGATGGAAGCCTGCCGAACTACACCGGATTTTTTGGGAAAAAGGATTTGCTGTGCATGTTGAAGGGAGTAACAAACGCTTAATTAACAAATCTCTTCGAGAGAAATTTAGCAAGTCAGATTGATACTCCACCGTTCAGGCTGGCGGCTGTAACAGGAGCCGAATATCTTAGTTAAGGAATTTTTATTTTACACGCCAGGATTCAGGTATGGGATAATGTGTTGTTTGAATCGATTTTCCTCCATCTGATTATCTATCTAAACGATAAGAATCGCATGGAGGTTTTAAACAATCGTCTGTATAAGAGGTTCTGCAATCACGGAATTGTCACCGCACCATTTTCAGTTAATTGCAAATACAATCGTGGGAATTAAATTCCTGTGGTGAGGAATTAGATAGCGCGATCGCTGTTCATCAACAGCGATCGCATTTTATTTCTTTAGCAGTGAGTATATGCACCCGTAGGTTTGAGGAGGTTTTTGGTACAAGGAAGAAAGTTCATGCCGCAATCGTTTTCTTGTATTGCATCACCGGAAAGGAGGGCTGGGGAAGCTGGAGAGGCTGAGGAGGCTGGGGGAGAATACCTTCACCTAGTGGTCAGAAGCCTCCTTTTTTAAAAGGAAGAAACAAAAAAACATTTGTTTTGAGACGCGTCAGCGCGAAAAAACAATACATCCTTGCTTGAAGCCTCTGTGTTTACGCAGAGGTTTACCCCCCCTGCTCCCCTCACCACCCCTGCTCCCCCTGCTCTCTTTTTTCACACTAGTAAGCTAATCAGCATTTAAGCTGCAACATAGTTTATATTGCCCTTGTTTTTGATTTTCCGATGCCACTTAATGACTAACTCACCTTGATTTAATAACTTATCTAGTAAAGATTTCAATTCGTCTACTGATTTAAATAAACGATGAGCCATAAATTCTTTACATGAATGCCAAACTAATTCAATAATGTTGTAGTCAGGACTGTAAGGCGGCAAAAACTCTAATATAAAATTCGGAAACTCTTCAGATATTTTAGCTAGAACATCTTTGCGCTTATGAAAACTAGCATTGTCTAAAATTAAAATAATCTTAGGGCCATACTTGGAGAAATCTTCCGGATGGTTTCCTTTACTTATCCACTCTTGTTTAATTAATTCGTTTAATTGTTTTAATTGCTCATAAAAAATATCTGCATTACCCTTTTTCACGAAAAAGCATACTCGTTTTCTATCTAATTCTCTAATTGCTCCCATGACATTAACACGACCACAGCGTCGTTGTCCTGGAACATTCTTACGTTTTCCTTTTTTACCCCAACCCTTACGCCGAATCACACGTAAACTGAACCCGCTCTCATCCCAAAACCATACCTGTAAACGCTCCGGCTGTTCTCGTGCGATTTTTAAATATTGAGTAAGTTTCTCCTTAAACTTGCCTCTTTTGATTGGGTCTTGTTTATCTTCTAGGTCATATTTAGCCCAAATATAACTATACTTTTTTCTCTTTAATATCCTCCTTACCTGAGAACTACTTAAATCAATGCCTGTCTTTTCGGTTAAATATGTAGCTAATCTTTCTGCTGTCCATTTCCCAAATTCGTAACCTAACTCTGATGGGTCTTGGTCAACAGTTTTTAATAATAGTTCAATATATTCAGTTGTAGCTTTTCGGTAATGTTTGTACTCTCTTTTATTATGTAAAGTTTCTAGATTGTCTGGATCGCCGTGCATACACCAATATGCCACTGTTCTGTGCGAACAGCCTAAAAATTTAGCAATTTCATGTTGCGGTTTCCCATCGTTCTGAAGCAGAATAATTAGAATTCTCTCTCTGACGTGGGGTTGCTCGCTCTCTTTTAGAGCTTCCTGTAAGGAACTAACTTGTTCTGGCGTTAAAAAGTTTTTGGCTGGGGGCGGCATCGCTGCTTTGAAACGTCTTCATTTTCTTATTATGCAACTTAAGTGCCGATTAGCTTAACTGCTATGTCAAAATGCAACACGTCTTCGCGAGCGCCCAGCTTTGTATAAAGTTTAATGGCTGGCTCGTCACCAATATCCGCCTGGACGAAAATGACATAAGCTCCACATGCTGCTGCTACTTCCTTCAGCTTCTGAATTAATGCCGTTGCGATCCCCTCCCGTCGGTGTGCGGCGGCAACAGCTAGATCGTAGATGTAAATCTCGCTGCGCTCCTGCTCGAACTTTTTAAGCTCGTAGGCAGTGAGACCGCCAACGACCTCACCTTCTTTCAATGCGGCGATCGCAATGAAGTAGTCACTATCGAGCAGTTGCCGCAGGTAGTCTGCGCTAGGCGGATTCCCATAGGTCTCCATCTCATCGAACGCCTCACCAAAGGTCGCTAATAAAGCTTCCATTAATGCAACGTCCTCCGGCACAATCTGTTGAATGGTTAAGTTCATTGGTATTTCCTAAGCTACATTCCTGTTGAGCGGCTATGATTGCAGATGTCCTCAATTTTGCACGTTCAAAGTTTAACTTCTTTCGCATTACAGTGACAGCATTTAATGAACGTGCGCTCAAAAGGGCGATCGCCAATTTCTTAGAGTCAAACACGGCATTTCTTATCGTAGACGATGCCCACAGTTGCGATGCCAAATTTAGGTTGTGGCTCAAGCAGTTACGCCGGGGTGGTGTGTGCGGGATTTGCTAATGAGCTATCTTCATTAATCTGCACATTTACAGTAGCTCGCGCATCTCTCAACACAGATTTCAAAAAACTTTATGTAATACTGATCTATTAGAACAAACTCAACAGTTAATTTAGGTAATGCTATGAGAGAAATAGCAAAGCCATTCGTCCATGAAGAAACTGCTTAAACG
>NZ_JCACKA010000126.1:0-21284 GCF_059505145.1 Mojavia sp. | reverse complement strand
GCTTTGACTTCAGCATTTGTTAATATTTATTAGTTAAAGAATAGATATAGCTTCCTCTGGGGAGGCTATCACATTGGAAAACGGGCAAGAATTGGTTACGCCGCCTGATGTGGTAACGGAACGAGATAAGTCGGAACGCGTTAGCGAAGCTGGGCGGTACGCACCTCGCTTGCCCATCTGCACTGACTGGGGCAATCATTCCACATCCTGGCTTATGCGTCATCGGTTGGGACTGCGGGCAGTGTTGACCGACTTGATGGATGGCGTTGAAATCAAAGGGGATGAAGTGATGATTGAAGCGTTAGCGGATTTCTCCAAACGCAATGTGCCGCATATCAAGGGTATTCTCAACTTGACCATCCCGCTTGATGAAACCCCAGTGTGGATTTTGAGCCAGTATCTTTCGCAACTTGGATTATCAACTGAGTCGAGGCGGCCTGTTGAGGATGGCAAACGGGTTCGGTACTATCGGCTCAATCCCGATGATGTTGCATTTGCTCAGAAGGTATTGGATTATCGGCAACGGCAGCGGGAGGAGAGGGAGAGAAGGCGGCAGGAAGAACGGGAACATCAGGCGGCTTATACAGCTAGAATGCAGTCTATGTATGGCATTAACACGCCGTCCACCCCCCCTATTAATGAAGATGGGAGTAATAATTGGGGGGGTATGGACGGACAAGACAATTCTATAGATTCATGGTGGCAGCAAGTTAAATCCTATACTGCAATGTTCATGGAACAGGTAAAAATTGGGGTTGATGCAGTCAAAGAGTTTTTGAGTTCCCTAACAAGTGATGAGCGATGGGGAGTAATGGTGCAGTTTGATGAGGTTGAGCCTCTTAAATTTGGCCAGTTGGTTGCAGATGCTCCCGATTGGGTGGAGTGGATGGGGTAATTTGTTGGGTTTTGGCAGTGTTCGTCTAGCTGTTTCCACAGTCAGTAAAAGCACCCAAGTTTCTCTGAGGAAAAATGAGTGCTAATAACAATATTACAAAAATCATCTATCTGCCCTGATAGACCGAAGTAGCTATAACAGTAACAGCTATTGTTTAAATAGACTGCAAGCAAAGTGACAAATGTTTTGTTAATGATACTACTTACAAAAGAAAAAGATGTTAGCTGTGCAGTATCGACCAGTCCAATACAAACAGCAAAAACTTATAGATCTGTTAGCAATCTAGCTTTTCTAAGAATAAATGTAAGTATTGTCTCTTCTCTAGAAATGATATCTGCTGTAATTTCCATACCTGGTTGGATAGGATATTGATAATTATCCTTGATTAAATAAGCTTTTTCTGGCTGTATTGTTACTTCATAGTAAGATGTAGTTACTCCAGTATTAACTTCATTGCTTTGAGGTGTAATAGCATCTGGAGATATCTCTCTAACAGCAGCTTTCAGCGTTCCATAATCTGGATAAGGATAAGCAGAAACCCTTAGTTGAACTTTGCCTTGAGTACAGTCTGAAACTTTTTCTTCTTTGCAAAGTTGAACTTTGGTGATGTCTTGAGCCAGAACACGAGCTTTCACTACTAAGGGGGTGCTGCTGGGAGCAATTTCCGCAACTGTTTCTCCAGAGCGTAACACCTGAGCGTTATTTCGCAAATTTAATTTTAGAATAATGCCTGTTGCTGGAGCCTTAACTATGCTTTTTTTTAGGTCACGTTCAATCTGTAGAAGTCCTTTGCGATCTCGATTAAGTTGGTTTTGAATTTCAACTCGACGTTGAATTAATTCGTTACGCTGTCTATCTAAAGTAGCCAGGGTCGATTCACCCCTAGCGCGTTCTTGAGCAATTTGCTCTTGTGCCATTGTTATCGGTGCATTACTAGGATTAAGAGCAGCTTTAGTACGTTGTAGCCTAGCTTGGGCAGCTTTAAGAGCTTGTTCTTTTTCCTTGATTTGTAACAGGGCAATAGCGCCTGTATTGGCTAACTGCTGATATCGCTTCATCTCCTCTTTTGCTAGCTCTAAAGAAGCTTCTGCCTCTTGTACTTGTGTTTGAGCCGTAATTTGCCGCTCTTTATAATCGCGCTGATTGCGAATCAGATCCGCTTGAGCAGATGCCACTAAACGATTGCTCAATCTGAATTCAGAATTACGTTGAGAGTAGAGAGCGTTCATCTGAGCAGTAATCTGAACCAGTTGCATCTGGTTCTGTTGAATATTACCGCTTAACTGACTTTTCTGGGTTTGGAGTTGGGAATTGTCAATAATAGCGATTTCATCGCCTTCCCGGACGAATTGATTTTCTTTGACTTTGATGGACTTAATTGTTCCTTCAGCAGCAGCTTGAACAATTCGTAATTCACCTACAGGACGGACGGTTGCTACTGCTTTAACAGTAACATTGTATTTGGTTACAGAGGCAAGAATAATGGCTATTCCTACAGAACTAACTATGAACATTCCACCAAGATTAGTCCAACGGCTAATTGGCGGAAGAAAGTCATTGTCTTGAAGTTGGGGTAGAAAATCTTGTTGTGGCGTGCTGACCATAATGCTTAATAAATACTATTTTTTAGGGAATTAAGAAGTCTAAATGATCTCCAGCTTGCAAACTTAAATCTTCAACAGAACCTTGCAATTTTAATCTTCCTTGCTCCAATAAAATAATCCAATCTGCTCGCCCAATAATTCTAGGACGATGGCTGATCAGGATAGTAGTTTTACCGCGCCGATGATACAGAATTTTGTCTAGGACTTGAGATTCGCTTACGGGGTCTAGACCAGCTGTAGATTCATCCATAATCAATATCGGTGGGTCATTTACAATTGCTCTGGCAAGTGCTAGTCTTTGACGTTGCCCACCAGATATATTTGCACCAAATTCACCTAAAATAGTTTGGTATTTTTCAGGTAGTTTACTTATAAATTCATCAGCCTTGGCAATTTTACAAGCCTGAACAATTTGCTCAAACGTTATTTGAGGATTGCCTAAACGGAAATTTTCAATAATGGAGCGACTCCAAAAGTGAGGCTCTTGGGGAACTAGAATAACTTGTTGACGAAAGCAATCTAGTGACAAATCTTGTTGATTATAAATTCCAATGCGAATGTTACCTGATTGCAAAGTGTATAAACCTGCAATTAGTTTCGCTAATGTACTTTTACCACAGCCAGATTCTCCAATTAGAGCGGTAACTTTACCACCAGGAATATTTAAAGAGAAGTTTTCTAATAAATCGATCCTGCCTATGTGATGAAAGTTAAGATTAGTACAAATAATATCAGCCTTACTAGAAACTTTAGCAAAGGGCTTTTTGCTATCGTCTTGATTCTCTGGTGTCGAGTCAATAACTTCTGTAAGGCGTTGGGTAGCTGTTTTAACGCGAATGAATTCATCCACAAATCCAATCACAGCCCCAATAAAGGCAGAAAAGCTACCATTCATGCTATTAAAAGCTAATAGCTGACCTATGCTTAATTCTTTGCTAATTACAAGAGTACTACCAAACCAAAGCAAGGCAACGCTACCGATGTTAGAAATTAATCCAGAAAATACATTATTAATAATCCCAATTTGGATCGTACTAAACATTAAATTTGCAAAACGACTAAAACGGCTCTGGAATTCATCCCAGAATTGAGGTGCGGCTGTGGTTGTCTTGAGAGTGAGTGCGCCTTTAAAAGTTTCGACTAATACACCTTGGTTTTCTGCATCTGTAACCAAAGCATTGCGAGTCTTTTGCTGTAACGAAGGTAGGAAAATAACTGTAGATACAGTCATTATTACGGCAATGATAAGAGCTACTATAGTTAGTTTTTGGCTATAAAACAGCATGAAGCCAAAGGAGACTAGCGCAATAAAAAACTGGCTTGGGAAACTAGCGACGACTTGGGAAACTAGCTGATTAATCTGTTGAATATCTCCCAGGCGGCTGACAATTTCGCCACTGCGACGGGTTTCATAGTACGTCAGCGGCAAGCGTAAAACTTGTCGCCCAAATTCTAAAACCAAGCCTAACTCTAGGCGTTGAGCAAAGTGGGTAATTAAGTTAGACTGCACAAATTGGAGGCTACTGCTGACCAGATGCATTACTACAACGGCAATAACTACACCTGTAAGCAGTTTAGTATCTCCCCGAACGAGTACATCATCGGTGAGGATTTGCAGTAGGAAAGGCGAACCTAAGGAAAGTAAACCTAAGACGAGGTTAATTACAAATGCTTGAGACAGAATACCTCGATAAGGCCAGACACGCTTTAGAAAGCGACTAAATCCACTAACTTTATCTTCAGGTTGCTCAGAAAAGCGAACTGGGTCTGGTTCCACTATTAGCATAATTCCATCTGTCCATGCCTCCATTAACCACTTTTTAGTAAGGTAACGAATGCCTACAGCTGGGTCAGCAATTATGTACTTTCTGCCTCGCTTACCATACAAAACTACCCAGTGATAGCCTTTCCAATGAATAATAGCTGGAAGTGGTACTTCACTTTTTTTAGTTAAAGTTTCAGCTGAGGCTTTAACTCCTCGTGCCTTAAAACCTAGTACTTCAGATCCTCGCTTCAATCCTAATAAGCTGGTTCCTTGTTGACCAGTGCCGACCGCTTCCCGAATACGGTTGATTGTAAAAGTGCGTCCGTAATATTTTGCAATAGTAGCAAGACAAGCAGCACCGCAATCTTCTTCACTGTGTTGTTGAACAAGCTGGTACATGATGGATGAATGAACTAATTTTTAATGTCATTAACGTAGGTAATCCCCACCCTATAAAGTGGTTGAGTTTTTATCTAGCACTTGCCTCAACAAAGGCTTTCACAATGGGGATATTTAGAGGTGGCTCAAGTACCAGCACGGAGGGAACTCGTGTCGGTTCTGCTAGGCGTAGTAGTCCATAGCCAATGCCTGCCAACCCCGTCATCAGCCCCGGTGTTTCAACTCCCAAGGGAACTCCACAAAGCCACCCATGTTGATTGATGCTTTCAAGAATGATGGCGGTAAGGCGAGCAATTTGAGTTTTCCACTGGGGATCACCAAGGGTTAGACTGGCTTGCAACAGTAATTCTAGATTGCCTAAGTCACCATGACATAGCGAGTGGTTGCTACCAAATCCATGAGCTAGAGTAGTTTTGAGCGCGGTATCAATTTCTGTACGAATTTTCGCATTATCAACGTATGGGAGTGAGCGCAACCTCCCTAACCCAATCCCCGGCGCACCATGACACCAAGCAGTCATACAAATAGGTTGGGTATCGTCTTTGTCTCCCACAACTGAACTGTAAAAATCGCGTAAGTCGGGCCAATTTCCCACTTCAGGACGGAAGAGACTACGCTCATATTCAATAGCAGCTAGAGCTGTTGTATGAAAGCGTGGATCACCTGTGAGAGCAGACAATTCTAGCAGTGCTGATGCTATCCCTGCTGCACCATGAGAGAAGCCAGTTAATGGTAATTTTCTACCCCAAAGGCTTACCCAACCAATACCCTGCTCCATCGCTTTTGCCTGGCAAATAATCTGTTCACCACACTGAATAGCTGCACTGAGTGTCCGTTGAGAGGGTCGGCAATGGTACAGGCTAATTAGGCTCTTAAGACATCCAGCAGCACCACCAACAATGTCTAAATGTTCATCTTTGACAATTAAATCAGGGAGTAATTCAACCAGCGTTTCAGCCTCAGCTAATAAGGCGGATTCATTCCACAAAATCCCCAGATGAGTTAGGGTATAAATTACTCCGCCCCATCCCTCAAACCCACCAATAGCTTTAATGAAAGATTTGCCACTCTCTAGCTGAAATTGCATCATTGAAAATGCTGATTTTGCCAGTGCAGTGTAGTGGTTTTCATCAGTGACAGCCCCTAAATAGGCAAGGAAAAGGATAACTCCTGGTAGACCATCATAGAGACCTATTCCCAAGGGAGCAAGAGTCCAGTGCTTTTCTTTGATAAGAGTTAAGCCAATCCAAGAAACATCTTTTTCGCCATGTAACGCCAGCGCTTCCAAATGCTCGCCTACGGCTTGTGCTGCTGCCAACAGTTGTTCGTGACTAGCATTGTTTTGCGGTTCTATCACATGGTAACTGGAGAATTGCACTCTATCCCCTGCCATTGCCAATGTGGTGAGAGAGGCATGGATAAACCAAAGTTGTCGTGTGAGGTCAGCATCACTGAGTTGTTGCAAACGACGTTGCACTAGAGCCATGCCTGATTCACTAGAAAAATCAGGAATTTGCTGATTAGAACTACTCCAAATAGCACGGGAATTAGGACGAGTTGTGAACATGGGAATATCACCTTGCCACAAGTCATCGCGTTCAGCAGCAATTACCTTAGCTAGATAGGGTTGCTGTTCGATGTCCAACCAAAGGCGGTCAAAAAAGTAATCGCGTTCCAAGGCGTTGCGTAACAAATCTGGGTGATAACTTTCATGTAGTAACAGAGCATAGGTGTAAGTAGGGCGAAGGATAAAGCGTACCTCATCTTCGGCAAAGACGGCTAAAGGGCTATTTTTAGATAGCAATTCATTCCGATATTGCAGTAGTAACTGATAGATAGTAGTAAAGCCAGTGATGATTGCTTCTGCATAATCCAACACATTCACTTCCACATCATTCAAAGTAGGCCTATTATTACTTCCTGATATAGGCATACGCTCGCGAGCTACTCGCATTTCATCTGTACCCATTGCTTCTAAGTAGGGGACGGTATGGAGTGTCATTTGACCCGATTTTCCTCCTAAGCCGCTCATCTCGATTCCCTCAGATTCAGCATTTGCCCAGAGGCGTTGGGGAAGTAAGCCAACGCGCAAAACGGAGTAACCGATTGTTTTGAAGGCAAGCTGGTCTGATTTGTTTATCTCAATGTCTGAAATTTGGGGATGAAATAGGGATTCTAGGTCAACTAAAATGGGATGTTCGCCAGATGCAATTAAGTTTTCCATGTGAAAGTCAGTAGCTTCAATGGCATATAGTAGTGCCAAGTAACCACCCTGACGTTCATAAAAACGCTGGAGTTCTTCTGGATTAATACAACCCTGAGCAGTAACGAATTCCACCCAGCCATAAGTACCCTGATTCAAAATTTTCAGGGTGCGAAATGGCGGATGATTGCCCCGTTGGTTAAGCCATTCTAAGAGCTGCTGAAAATGCACGTCAACAGCTAGAGATTTAGGCTTATAGACTACTTGGAAACCAGAGCTAAATTTGGCAATTAGCACAGCACGCCCACCACGATGGGTGTCGCCAATACCGCCATCTATTTGCACCAGTACACCTGGATTGACATCGGGACTGAATGTGGTGCAAATATCTGACCAATCAGTACAGAGGTGTTGGAGAAATTCTAGACTGAAGCTTACCCAGCGATTAATGCTAATTAAGAGTTGACGGGCTAGGACTGGATACTCTTGAAGGAGAGAAATCACAATCTCAGGCTGGCGTAAGCGTTGTAAAAAACTCTGAAATCGCTCCTGTGATGTGTCACCTTGTAATAGCCCTCGCAGACGCGCCACGTTGAGTTCTAAAACCATTGTGCGACTCAACACCCTGAGTAGTTGCTCTGGGAGATTAGCAAATAATAAGGCTTCAACTGTGCTAGGATCAAAGGGTAAACAAGGATGTGTCTGGATTAAAGTTTGGAGTCCTTGGCGGAGTTGAGCTAGTCCTTGGTTCATCAGGGGGGCAATGGCATCTAAAAAACCAGCTACCTCTTCCCCTTGCAATTCTTCTGGAAGCGGGCTTGAACTGAAGTCAGAATGAGCAAATGCCTGAGAAATTTCTATTAACCACTCTGGGGTGTTGGAAAAACGACTTTGAACAGCCTCAATTGGCTCATTTAGTAGGTAAATAAATTCCTCTTCGGTAATGCTATCTATTGCTAGACGTTGAGCAAACTTAGAGTCAGTGGTGAAAGGTGACTGCGATTTCCAACGCTGTATTCGTCGTTGGGCTATATCAGCATTAATTACTAAATTGGAAGTTTGGTTATTGACTGACTTAAGTGAAGTAATACGCTCGGATAAAGTGATAGCACGATACCAGTCAGACAAGCCAATATCTGCCTTATTCATAAAATTTAACTCCTAATTCCTAATTAAATCATTAGTAATCAATAGGCCACTGCATATTTGCAGGATGATTTTTTGTTTCTTTCTTTGTGAAAACTCCTTCTTCGCGTACTTCGCGTCTACCCTTCGAGAATGCCTTCGGCGCATCCGGTTCGTTATTTCATCGCTATTTTGTGCAACGCGATCAATAGCTTGTAAAATCAGATATTTAAGTTACAGTAAGTTGCAAGCATTACTACGAATTCACCTGGTATTCCAAACACAGATTGTACTGTTGCAAATAGTGAAAATTTGGGTAAGTATTGGAATGTAGCACTTGAAGGTGCAAATATCCAAAACTAGATTACTAGTATTGGATTGTACGCCATCATAGTCAAAGATGCTAAGGAAGCCGCCCCACAATATTCTGCATAGCTTCATTTGACATTTCCAATATACTAGCTGGATTTTCAGGCAGATGTGGGTTGTTCCTCGCTCAAGCTGTTATGGTACTCTTCATCCTTCTAAGAGCGAATGATATGATGACATTTTTGTTGTTTGATAATTTAAGGTTAAGCGTTGTTTTAAGGTCAAAAATGGTGACGGACTGTTTGAGAAACTCTTGCTGTCCGTCACATTTCGTATGGAGGATAAAAGTTATCCTTTATCGCTATTGATTACTAAATCAATAGCCTGTAATATTCAGTTAGCTAAATTAGAGTAAGTTGCAAGCATTAAATTTACCAACTTTGGCTGTACTGCAAGTTAAACCAACTGTTTTGGCGCATAAACCCAAAACTGGATTACCAGTGTTGCCGCCGCCAATACACGTAACGCCACCTGTGTTGAAGCATAAACCCAAAACTGGATTACTGGTGTTGCCTCCTGGTTTCCCGCAGCCAAAAAGACTAAGGAAGCCGCCTCCACCAACATTCTGCATAGCTTCATCTGATAGTTCAACTATCCCAGCCGGGTTTTCAGGCAACTGTGCCCGTTGTTCCTCACTCAAGCTGTTCCGATATTCCTCATCCTTCCAAGCGCGAATGATATCTTCGTGTTGCATAAAGTCCTCCTAATTGGACAATTTAAATTTCAATGTTGTTTTTAGAGCCAAAAGCTGTGATAGAACGCTAGAGAAACTCACGTTGTTCGTCTCGCTTTTTGCCTCTATTTTGATATCGTTTCAGAAATCAAAATTTTCGCGGGATTTGAGATTATTAAACAACTTAATCTTCTGGATAAAAGACTGAGTTGAAGGTGACAAAGAACGAAATTCCATATCCATAGGGCGCTCTACCTGGTTTTAGCAGTTAAAAATTATTTTGAAAATTAATTTGAAGAAATTTTTTTATCGATTTCCGCGAAAAATTTGAAATTGAGTTTGATAACTAGGTAGTAGACCCTACTTATTGAGACATTAAACATCAAGTTATGAATTCGATTGTTGTGACTTCAACTAGCCAGGGGAATCTCCAGAATACTTTTGTAAGTGTTCAAAAAGGAGATTGTTGATGATAAAGATGCATACTGTACACGATCTCAATCAACAACTATCTCAACTCGTTGCCGAAGCCTGTTCGTATCCAGCAAGGAGTTTGATGCGGCGACAAAAACTTAGTGAGATAGTTAGACTTGTGATGAAATCGGGCAAACTATGGAAGGAGAACACACCTTACTATAATGATGCTCTGCAACAAACTTGGTTGTATTTCTGCCGCAATCCAGAGCAGTATAATCCAGAACGTTGTAGCGTAATCACTTGGCTCGATAATTGCCTGAAGTGGCGATTGCAAGATTTTCGCACTTGGGAGGCGAAGAATCAAGCTAAAAATGTTTCTAGCTCCACGTTAGAAATTGAGGAAATAACAAACACCATTGAAAATCTGCCAGCAGACCCAGAGATTCCACCAATTTTAGAAGAAACTTATCAATGGGCTACAACAGATCCAGATGGAGAGTTAGCCAGTACTCATGTCAAAGGACGGTCTGAGATAACTTGTCAAATTTTAATTCTGCGCCGCTTGCCTCCAGAAACGCCTTGGAAAAACATTGCTCAGGAGTTTAACTTACCCCCATCAACCGCACCGAATTTTTATAAACGCGAATGTCTGCCACGCTTACGGAATTTTGCACTCAAACAGGGATATCACGAAATTTGATATTCAAACACAGATAACTCAAAGAAGGAATATTTGGAACAAGGGAAACCATTATGATTTATAGCACTGAGAATATCAAAGAAAAATCGATTCCGGTGTCTATTACGCAGACAGCGCTGAAAATAGCACGCCAATTTGCCCAGCAACAGCCAACAACAGAAAAGAAAAAGCAGGTTTATCTCAATACTCTAGCTGTATGTGTTGTGAATGACTACATGGAAATGATGGACATTGCTACTGACTTAAAAGCTAGCGACAGTTGGAATCAGGCGATGCGGCTTTATGGTGATGTTGCAGACTTGAAGTTGGCTAAATTGGGCTACTTAGAATGTCGGCCCCTCAAGCCTGGTGAAGAAATTTGTTACATTCCACCAGAAGTGCCGGACGATAGAATCGGTGTAGTTGCAGTTGAGCTAGACACAGAGCGTCAAAAAGCAACTCTGGTGGGTTTTACTAAAACAGTGAAATCTGGTGAGGTATCCATTAATCAACTGCAAAGCATTGACGATTTACTTGCACACTTAGATCACCTTGAACGTAACCAAAGCGAAGTCAACTTAAGTCAGTGGTTGCAAAATATTTTTGAGGTAGGTTGGCAGTCAATTGAAGAAATTTTATCTCCAAAAGTACCACAACAAGCTTTTCGTTACAAAAGCAGAGTTACGCGAGGTAAGCTAGTTGACTTGGGAATACAATTGCCAGGTCAATCGGTAGCGCTGATTGTTACCCTAACCCCAAAAAACTCGGTAGAAATCCAACTCAAATTGCAGGTGCAGCCCACTGGTGTACAAACCTACTTACCTGAAAATCTAATTGTGAAAGTGCTAGATTTCAAGGGAGTTGCTGTTATGGAAGCTCATGCTAAAAGTAGCAATGCTCATGTAACACTAGAGTTTAATGCTCAAATTGGAGAACGCTTTAGCGTTAGGTTAGAACTGGGGGATACTAATATTACTGAGAACTTTATTGTTTAAGTAGATGAATTCATTGGTTGCTGACCATGCAAAAGTTGGTTGTCTTAAAGCTAGATGGTAACTTAAGCGAGGGTGTAAAAGTCACGCTGGAGATTGGGGCAGAAGCAGATCGTGCGACCACAGAAATTCGAGGCTACCTGCCGCCAAAACCAGAAATAATTACACACTACGACGAGTGGCAAACAACCTACCGCAGCTTGGAAAATTTTCGCATTACGCCTATAAGTATTAGTATTGGGGGTTCTCGTACCGAGCAAATTAACGACTGCCGCCAATTAGGTGAGAATTTAAGCGAACAAATGAATAGCTGGCTCAACTGCCAGTCATTTCGTCCAGTTAAGGAGAAATTACTTAAACAACTAAAATCTGATGATACGGTACGGGTACTGTTTAAAACTGACGATATCTGGTTACGACGGCTCCCCTGGCAGCTATGGGAGTTCTTTGAGGATTATTCTCAAGCCGAAGCCGCGTTGAGCGCTCCAGAGTACGAAAACTTGCCAAAACCAAAGATAGCCGCTGTTAAAGAGAAAGTAAAAATCTTAGCTATTCTAGGAAATAGTGAAGGGATTCTTGTCGAGAAAGATCGAGAGATCCTAGAAAAATTACCAAATGCAAAAATAACTTTTCTGGTAGAGCCACAACGTTGCCAGTTGAATCAGCAACTATGGGAACAGGACTGGGATATCTTATTTTTCGCTGGTCATAGTTCCAGTCAAGACGATGGTAGAAGTGGTCAAATCTACATTAATGAAACCGATTGCTTAACAATTGAGGAGTTAAAATATGCCCTTAAGAAAGCTATTGGTAGAGGCTTACAGTTAGCTATTTTCAATTCTTGTGATGGCTTGGGATTAGCGCATCAATTAGAAGATTTGCACATCCCACAAATTATTGTTATGCGCGAGCCAGTGCAAGATTTGGTAGCACAAGAATTCTTAAAAAATTTTCTGAGGAAATTTTCAACAGGAGAATCTCTTTACTTAGCAGTCCGAGAATCAAGGGAAAGGTTGCATGGCATTGAGGATGAATATCCTTGTGCTACTTGGTTACCCGTACTCTGCCAAAATCCAGCAGTAGTGCCACCAACTTGGAACCAACTGCTCTCGCCGGAATTAAAAACAGAAGGACTGCCACCAAAAAATTACAGAACTCAACGCCAGTTTGAATGGCGTAGCGTTCAGGTAGTGCTGTTGTCAAGTTTGATTATTACCAGTTTATTCATGGGAACCAGAGCGCTTGGTCTATTGCAGGCATCAGAATTAAGGGCTTTTGACTACCTCATGGGGCTGCGCCCAGAAGAACAATCAGATTCACGTTTTTTGATAGTTACTGTTGATGAAGCAGATATCCAGTATCAAAACCGAATGAAGATGAATATGCGATGGTCTCTGTCAGACCAAGCACTTGCACAACTATTGAAAAAACTGGATCAGTACCAACCAAGAGCTATTGGATTAGATATCTATCGTGATTTTTCTGTAGATCCCAACTATGCAGATTTAGCAACTCGTTTACATACAGATAAGCGTCTTTATGCAGTATGCAAAGTTTCTGCTGCTGAAGATGGTGCCCCGGATGGCACTCCTCCCCCTCCGGAAGTTCCCAAACAACGTCTCAGCTTTAGTGATTTTGTAGCAGACGATAATGACATTGCTCGCCGACAGCTTTTACATTTGACTCCTCCTGTGACATCTGACTGTGCTGCGGAATATGCTTTTAGTCTCCAGCTTGCACTTCATTATTTAGAAGCAAAAGGTATCAAGTCAGATTTTACCTCAGAAGGTAACTTGCAGATTGGCACTGCTATATTTAAGCAATTAAAAGCTTATAGCAGCGGTTATCAAGGAGTAGATGCAAAAGGTTACCAAATCCTGCTCAATTATCGTTCGCTTCGGTCTTTGCAAAATATTGCTCAACAAGTACCTCTTAGAGATGTCCTTAACGACCAGATAAACCCTGAATTAATAAAGTTATTTCAGGATCGTATTATTCTTATTGGTGTTACAGCCCCTAGTACTACTGACTATTGGAAAACTCCCTACAGTGCGAAAGCGCTAACTAATCAAAAGCAAATACCAGGGGTGTTCGTGCAGGCGCACATGATCAGCCAAATTATCAGTGCTGTTCTGGATCGTAGACCTCTACTTTGGTGGTGGCCCACCTGGGTTGAAGCGCTATGGATATGGGGTTGGTCATTAATGGGAGGAACTCTAGCATGGTTTATTCGGCAACCGCTATATCTTGGACTTGCTGGAGTAATAATGCTATTGGCACTGTTTGGGGTTTGTTATGGCATTTTTACACAAGCAGGCTGGATACCATTGATTCCCGCAGCATTAGCGTTGGTGGCTACTCAAGCAGTCGTTGTATCTAAAGGTATTCAGAATCGCCAACTTTCTTAGCATCTCCGCGCTCATAAGTTGGTCAGGCTTTGCGACGACCTCCGGTCGTCGCAGCCCTCGCGCTTGGGTGATAATCACCACTTGAATAATAAAGCCTGACCAACTTATTTTTGCTTAACCCTTAGGCAACTTTTTATCTATTAAATTCGTCATGTCCTTATGCAGTGGTTATGATGTTAATAATAGTACAAAAGATTATGCCAATTTCCAGTCAAACATATATTTTGTCATTCTGAGCGAAACAAATACTTTTAAAGTTTTTTGCTTCGCTCAGAATGACATCTTTGTATGTAATTTCATATGACGCATTTTTGCTAATTTTATATATCGTAGTTTTATCCGATTTTATAGCTATTAAAATTACTAACTTACTACGAAATACAAAAATACGGCAATTTCTTTCACATTTGCTCATAAAGCTTCAGTTTGTTCTAAATTCATTGTCATTGCAAGGCTAAAGATAATTCATCCATTCTCCATTAGATTCCTTTCGCAAAAGTGACATGTCTCCGATGAAACTTGCTGGCATTATCCCGCTATTACTCGTTAGTCTGACAAGTTACTCTTCGCTAGTTTGGGCACAGTCTCCCGAATCAGCTAACAGAGCGCAAGCCCCTAACCCAAGCCACTCTCCCCGTCCAAAGTTTCCAGATAACGGTGCGCCTACTGGTCGCCGTAAAGGAGGAACAAGCCGTGATGGTTGCTTACCATTGAATGCGCCTGTTATTGCCCTAGTGCCTGGTAAGGAAATTGCAGAGGAGTCAACATCGTTTTTGACTTACACAATTTCTGAATATCCGACTTTTTGGGTTTATGTACCTGAATTACCTATAAACGCTCGCTTAGGTGAGTTTCTACTTCAAGATGAAAATGACGACAACATCTATCGGACATCTTTATCATTACCAGATAAGGCTGGTGTTGTCGGCATTACCTTGCCGCAAAATCCACAATATGCTTTAAAAACCAATAAGAATTATCAATGGTATTTTAAAGTTTTCTGCGGCAATCCTCAAAATAGCTTAGATTATTTTTATGTGAAAGCGTGGGTACAACGTGTGCCCTTAAGTCAAGACTTACAAAATCAATTGAGAATATCACAGTCAGGTGAATACACTACCTATGTTGTCAACCAGCTTTGGCAAGACGCTATTACTAATTTAGCTAATCTTCGTCGTACTAATCCAAATTCACTTATCTTCATACAGGATTGGACACTTCTATTAAAAAAGATGGGATTACCAGAAATTGCAACAGCATCGATTGTAGAACTTCATAACCCACAAAAAGGCGTTGCTCAATCAAATTCATCTTTGGAATAAATATGGCAAGAAAACAGCGTATCTTATTCCGTCTGTTACAATCTTTTTCGAGACTTTTGTTCTTCTCTTCCTTAGCGCTAGTAACATCCTTACTATGTATTTTTAGTCCACCTGTTTTAGCAAGCCTTACTTACACCAACCTAAAACAGCCACAAGCCGAAATTCAAAAATTAGTTACTCAAACTGAAAGCTTAGTAGAGCGAGGTAAAGCTTACTATGAAGCAGGACAATTTACTGAAGCGCTCAAGGTCTTAGAACAGGCTGCTATTGACTTTGAAAATACTGGAGATAAATTGAACCAAGCTCTGGTGTTGAGCAATCTTTCCCTGACTTATCAGCAGCTTGGCAAGACAACGCAAGCACAAACAGCAATTATTCAAAGCCTAAATTTGCTACAAGCTTTAAATTCTTCAAAAGACGGTCTGGCAATTCTAGCACAAGCTTTGGATGTACAGGGGCGGTTACAATTAACACAAGGTCAAACTGAAGCTGCCTTGTCTAGTTGGCAAAAAGCCGCTGGCATTTATCAGCAAATAAACGAGCAAGAAATGTTAATTCGTAACCGAATTAATTCTGCTCAAGCTATGCAAGCCTTAGGGCTTTACCGTCAAGCACAAAAGACCTTAACTGACCTTCAGCAAACCCTTACTCAGGTTCCAGAATTATCAATTAAAGGAGCTGGACTTCAAGGCCTTGGAAATGTTCTACGGGGTGTTGGTGATTTAGATACATCTAGAACTGTTCTAGAACAAAGTTTAGCTGTAGCAAAGCAAGTACAATCTTCAAGAGCTATAGGTGATGCGTTGCTTAGTTTAGGTAACACAGCCTTAGCTCAAGGAAAAAGCCAACAAAGCATAGGCCATATAAAACTTGCTGAACAACATTTTCAAGCTGCTTTGGCATTTTATCAGGAGGCAGCTACAGTTGCACCAGTTACTACGCGCCTGCTCACACAGCTAAATCAGCTAAGTCTATTTCTAGAAATTTTTAACAACAAGCCAGACACTAATACGTTAAAACAAGCATTAACCTTGTCTTCCCAAATCTTACCTGAAATTAACAAATTAGTTCCTAGCCGGAATTCAGTATATGCTCGGATTCAGTTGGCATCAATTTTAAAAAATTTTACACACAAAACAACTACAAGTGGTATTTCAAACTTAGATATTGCTCAACTACTATCTACCGCTGTGCAGCAAGCTCAGAACTTGAAAGACCAGCGAGCCGAATCTTATGCTCTTGGATTTCTTGGCGGACTGTATGAAGATAGTAAACAGTTATCTGATGCTCTAGCTTTAACACAAAAAGCCTTATTTATAGCCCAGAGTATTGATGCGTCAGATATTACTTATCAATGGCAATGGCAGCAAGGACGTTTACTCAAGCAAAAAGGAGATATAAAAGGTGCGATATCTGCATATGATACAGCTTACAAAACTCTCGAATCTTTGCGCGGCGATTTAGTTGCCGCTAGCCCAGACGTTCAGTTCTCTTTTCGTGAAAGTGTGGAACCAGTGTATCGGGAGTTAGTTGAATTGCAGTTACGAGCAGAAAACACACAAGGAGGCACACAACAGAGTAATCAATACAAACTCAAACAAGCTCGTCAGGTAGTGGAATCGCTTCAGCTAGCAGAACTGAACAACTTCTTTCGTTCACCTTGTTTAGAACCAATTGTAGAGATTGACAAAGTGGTTACTCAAGACAAAAAAGCAGCAGTTATTTACTCAATTATTTTGCCAGACCGCTTAGAGGTTATTTTAACCTTGCCAAATCAACAATTGCATCACTACACAAGCAATGTATCCCAACAGACTTTGGAAACTACCGTAGCTCTACTACGGCAATCTTTACCGGATGTCGCCGCGACTTCTCAAGTTAAACAACAGTCACAAAAGATATATGATTGGCTAGTCCAACCAGCACAAGCAGAATTGTCTAATAGTGACATTACTACATTAGTTTTTGTGTTAGACGGCGAATTACGTAATATTCCAATGGGAGTTCTCTATGATTCCCAGCACAAGAAATATCTCATAGAGAAATATGCGATCGCTCTAGCTCCGAGTTTACAACTTCTCGACCCCAAACCACTGCAAAAGGTGCCCTTAAATGCTTTAACTGCCGGAGTAGGAGAAGCACGCTCTATAGAAGGTCGAAAATTCTCAGCGCTGAAAAATGTAGAACGTGAATTAAAACAAATCCAGGTGGAAATACCTCAAAATCAAGAACTATTAAATCAAAAGTTTATCGACAGTAATTTACGAAAGCAACTACAAACATCTCCTTTTTCTGTGGTTCACTTCGCAACTCATGGAGAATTTAGCTCTGATCCAGAAAGAACCTTTATTCTCACTTGGGATAAACTATTAAAAGTTAAGCAATTTGACACTTTACTTCGAGTTAGCGATCGCAATAGGTCTAAGGATATAGAGCTACTTGTTTTGAGTGCTTGCAAAACGGCTCAAGGTGATAAGCGAGCTGCTTTGGGATTAGCTGGGATAGCTGTGCGAGCAGGTGCGCGTAGTACATTAGCAAGCTTGTGGTCAGTGGATGACCAGATTACTGCTCAACTTATGAGTGAATTTTATCATGAGTTAAAGGCTGGAACGAATAAAGCTACTGCGCTCCAGCGTGCTCAACTAGCTGTGTTTACTAAAGAAAAAAGCCCTTATTTTTGGGCACCTTATATATTGGTAGGCAATTGGCTTTAGTAAAGTTATTTACACGAATTTTTACGATATTGCTTAATATTCAAGCTGGTTTCTACTTGTTGGCGTGAGGAATATTGCAAGCTATAGCGTTTTGCCATGAACCACGAGTTTTTGCAGTAGATACATTAGCTGTGAGTACCACTTCTCCCTTCTTATTCACTGACCACCCACTTGCTTCTACAATACGTTCTGGCATATTGCTAATTGGCTGATTAATAACCGATGAACTGTTGCGTAGGCGTAGCCCGTCTTTGGCATTGCCTCTGGGTTTGAGTGATACCCAACCCACCTCTACTCCATCAGGAGTGGCAACATCTTTCATAGGATTGGAAGGTAAACCACCGCGTCCGGTGATGATAAAACTGCTTTGAGCATAACCAGGAGTATCGCAGACTTGGGCTACTTCAGGGTCTAAGGCTATTGTGGGTAACTCCACTAAACCACTGTTGGGGTCAATACCAGGTGTGTTGAGTTCTACAGAACCACTGAACTCAGGACTTGCCCCAGTAGCAGTAATGTCACTTTCTGGGGTAAGAGCATCCCGAAATTTTGCACCAAATATGCCCATAGCATTGATTTTCACCCGACCTCCACGAAAATTAGTAGAATTTGCACTGATGTCACTATTTTCTACACCAACAAGGAAATCGGTATTGATGTCAATATTACCGCCGATGACATTACTTCCAGTGGCGTTAGTGGTAATATTGCTGCCACGACGAAGCAACAATAAATCTGCCACACGTAAGTAGACATTTGCCTGCTCTCGATTGGAATTAGTGTCTGTGCTGCGAGTGTCAGCGGTAAGGGTAGCGTTGTTGTCCAAAATAATAGATCGAGCAGTTACTTTCAGATTGCCTCCATTTCCTGTTCCTAGGCTTCCTACAGATACTCTAGCTCCATCTTGAACCACCAACTGACGAGTATTTATCGTTAAGTCTCCCGCATCTCCTACTGCATTTGAGTTAGCTTGAGCAGATAACAGGCTAACAAAGTGACCATTAGCGGAACGACCAATCACTTGTACAGAATCAGTGGCATTGACGGTCAAATTTCCCCCCTTACCAATGCCAGAAGTGCCAGCACTCACCTGTGCTCCTCTAATAAATAACTCACGAGTGTTAATCGTTAGTTCTCCCGCATCTCCTGTTGCATTTGATCTAGATGATGAAGTAAACAAGCCACTAGGAAACTGACCACTGGCTGATTCTCCAATTACTTGCACAGAGTCAGTGGCATTGACAGCCAAATTTCCTCCTTTACCCGTACCACGAGTACTAGCACTAACCTGTGCTCCATCCCGCACCAGCAACTGACGGGTGTTAATCGTCAGGTCTCCCGCATCTCCTGTTGTATTTGATTGAGATGATGAAGTAATCAAGGCTCCACCAAACTGACCATTAACTGATTCTCCAATCACTTGCACAGAGTCAGTGGCATTGACAGTCAAATTCCCCCCTTTGCCTGCACCAAAAGTGCCGGCACCGACCGCTGCCCCATCCCGCACGAGTAGCTGACGGGTGTTGATCGTCAGGTTCCCCGCATCTCCTGTTGCCGAGCCAGTTTGCACAGACAAGGCGCTGGCAAAGCGATCATTGGCCGAGCGACCAATCACTTGCACAGAGTCAGTAGCATTGACAGTTAAATTTCCCCCTTTACCCGCACCAATAGTGCTAGCACTGATCGCTGCCCCATCCCGCACGAGTAGCTGACGGGTGTTGATCGTCAGGTTCCCCGCATCTCCTACTATGTTTGAGTTAGCTAAGTTAGCTTGAGCAGATAAGAGGCTGACAAAGCGATCATTGGCCGAGCGACCAATCACTTGCACAGAGTCAGTAGCATTGACAGTTAAATTTCCCCCTTTACCCGCACCAAAAGTGCTGGCACTGACCGTTGCCCCATCCCGCACGAGTAGCTGATGGGTGTTGATCGTCAGGTTCCCCGCAGTCCCTGTTGTACCTGAGTAAGTTTTAGTAGTCAAGAGACTAGCAAAGCGATCATTGCTTGAGTGACCAATTAGCTCTACCAACTCAATAGCGTTCACTACTAAAGCTCCTCCAGGCTCTGCCCCCAAAGTACTTCCCTCTATCTGCGAACCCTTTTTTAGAGTGACATACCTGCCCCAAATCTGTATATCACCACCGCCAGCACCACTAGCATCAACTGTAGCCTGTTGTGTTAATTGAATGTTTCCAAAGTTTTGCACACCATTATAACCAAAGGTAAACCCTTTGCTTACAGGATTGAGGCTGACTAAACCTTCTTTGGCGACACTACCTAACTCTATCCTACCGCCTGCCGTTTTCAGCGTTCCGCCTTCCAGTATAAGATCACCCCCTAGCAAAGCTAAGGTTTGATTGGGCTGTACGTGCAGACCAAAAGTGGTGTCAATCAGGTCTTTTGTTGTCCTTATACCCTGACCATTTCCTAGCAGAAGAATCTTTCCCGGATTTGCCCCATATTGCAAGCCAATTGGGACACTCACAGTCAGCAGTGATTGTGTTTGAGGTACAGTTGCACTAAACTTTGTACCATCATTAAAGTTCAAACTACTCGCTGTACTTGCTAAAAATGATCCACCTATTTCCAAACGTGCATTTTGCCCCAAGATAATACCATTCGGATTAATCAGAAACAAGTTAGCAGCACCATTTGTTTTGATTAAACCATCAATACTAGAGATTGATCCACCTGTCACTCGGCTAAAAATGTTTTGAATATTTATAATATTATTAAATGAAGCAGTATCGCCAGTAGGAATAGAAAATTCTTTAAAGCTATGAAATAGATTTTCACCTACTTGTGTTCCTCCAGTAATGTTAAAGGTATCACCTTGTTTATTAACGTTAGAGTTAATAGGCAAAGTGCTATCCGAGCTAATTTGAGCGTTCACACAATTTGCACCATAAATGCTGGCACACATTGCAATACCTAAGACACTACCCCAATTATTTAACCTGCAACCAGACATTGCAATACTCCACGAATAATAATAGAGCTTAGTCAATCACAAATTATGTTAATAGCTATTTGTTATTTAACAATTAGACATAATGTGGTTTATGAAAAACTTGGTAATTTTCTACATTAGTGTCAGTAAATTCTATTGGGTTATTAACTCGGAACATGAAAATCTTCATGTGCATGACTTTGCGTCGGGTCTTCTATTTGATAATTATTTTTATTAGCGAGGTATTTTGGAGATACAAAAGATTTTGAAAAATTTTCAAATCTTTGAGTATTAAATTGGGTTTGGAAGTATAGACCCAGCAGCCTTAACTAAAACGTATTAAATAACGCCATTAAACTTTACAAAAGTATTCTCCTCATTAGAAGCTGTACATATCTATGTACTATGACATCAATTCAAAACTTAGATTTTTCGTGAAAATCTCAAATTATTACAAAAATTTATAAAGCCGCGGATGTTACTGCGATCGCACCTGCGGAAAAAGGCTCAATCTATCGGTCTTGAACTTGTTCAATTTGACCAAGATACACAAAATACTTCATCCTCTCTAAGCCATGCTACATAAGCTTTACGAAAAGTGTTTCTTTAGAGCAGCCTCACTGGAAGCGATCGCTACCCGCGATGAATGAAAGAAACAGTAAATCGATGACGTGACAAGTTTAAAGATTTACTTTATAAATAGCCTCTTATATCCAATACCTTAGCCAAAAGAAGAGTATGAAGAGAGAGGGCGCTTTGTAGTAGAGTT
>NZ_JCACKA010000125.1:0-21321 GCF_059505145.1 Mojavia sp. | reverse complement strand
AAGTTCCCCCCAGGACTGCTTTTACCATCTCCCACTGCTCATCAGTCATCATTGTTTGGGGATTTTGTTTGTCACCCTCAATGATTTTTTCTCTAAAAGTCTTTGGTGTTAAATCTTCAGCTAGTAGTACAACGCCCTGAGTAGATGGAAAATTATCGAGTCCCCTAGATTGCCATTCCTCATACTTCACAAAGGGAAGTACAACCCGAAAATTAAAACTTACTAACCCCCTGGTTTCTCTTCTCTCTGTCAGCCTATTTTTAATTGCAAACATTTGGTCTTCTGCTTGCGCTACTGGTATCTCAACCTCTGAGTGCCAATCATTCATTTTCCATTCATGACCTTGAATGCTAGCAATATTATTTATGTAGCACCCTTTGCACTCAATTACCCACAGTCCATACTCTCGATGCACAAGTAGAATATCAGGTTCTCTGTGAAGATTACCGTTCCGATTAAAAATGGGGTAACGATAAAACGCTACCCCTTCTTCATCTTTAAATGCAGATTTTAACTTTTCCCAAACTGTTTTTTGAGCCTTATTTTGGTCAAAAGGCTCATAAGGATGAAATTCCATACAGCTAATATATCTTCAATTTTTAATGGCTTTAAAATGGATCTTATTAGCTCTATTTCTTAAATGTCATCCGAGAAAAATAGTAACTGTAATAAAAACTGATTGCCCTGAAAAATACCTAGCAATATTAGCTTCTTGCTAATAAGTTATATTTAAAATGTGGTATTTACTGAAATAACAATATAAAACAAGCTGATAAATAACCACTTCATTAATTTTCTAGAACCAATGAGTGACCGTGCCTCAGCTTCCGGGAGAATACTAAAACTAGAACACCAGAGACACAGGGCGATCGCACCATTACCCTACAATAATGCTTATCACGGACGATTAAAGTCATGGAAAGTACAGTTTATTATCAGTAATACATTGTTAACCATGAAGAAGACCGCCATCATTGCAGTAGCCGCAATGCTTATCTCTGGGCTTCCATCTGTGGCTACTCCATGAGTAGACTGATGCCCGTCCCCCACACCCCCGCTCTAAACGCAGTGTCCCCAGTTCGCCAGGTCTCACGAGTTGATGGGTTGAAGTAATTGTGATATCACGGATAGCAACGATTTTCCACAAAGGTCTAGAAGAGAATGTAGATAGCTGGGCAAACCGCTTAACATCTAATTATAAGCCAGAGTTATCAATCGCTGAGTGTAGAGAATTTTTTTGTGGTTGAAAGATAAGTTTGACTTAACTAAGGCCTGTTTGGGGGTAGTTCTTCACGAAGTGATGAGGATTTGGGAGAATGGGTAGTGTCCATTATATAACGCGTAAAGCGGACAGTACCTCCCAATTAAATGACGATCATCCCGCCAGGACGTAAACCTAACAAGCATTACAGGTCTAGAGAATACCTTACACCATCTGAGGTGCGTTCTCTGTTAGATGCTGCACTTAATCGCCCTGCCCGTTATGCCCACCGTGACTACACGCTGATGCTGATGATGTTTCGGCATGGGCTGAGGGTCGGTGAAGCTGTAGGTGTAAGCTGCGGGTTACGCTGGGATGCGGTGATGTGGGGTGAACGGCAGATTTTTATCACCAGGGAAAAGGGCAGTGACTCTGGGGTGCATCCCTTGAGAGATGATGAACTGGAACTGCTCAAAAAGCTGAGAGAACAGTACCCTGACAGCAAATATATTTTCGTGTCTGAGCGTGGTCAAGTGATGTCCACTGATGCGGTGCGGAAGCTGCTTGGGCGGCTGGCAGTTATTGCGGGGCTTGATATCAAAGTTCACTGCCACATGATGCGCCATGCTTGCGGTTATTATCTGGTGAATCAGGGTTACAGCACCAGAGAAATTCAAGATTTTTTAGGGCATCGGGATATTAAGCACACGGAAAAATATACCAAGCTGAATGCTCGACGTTTTTTGAATTTTGATTGGGGTAATTTGTAAATTCGCCTGTTCTCCTCACCCCTCTCGCAGTCTATACAGGAAGTCATATTGCCGACTTGTTGAATTCCTAACAATACTAGAAAGAAATATTTGTCGTAACGTTTTCTCAAGTCAATCAGTAAAGATCGATTGCGCTCCTAATAGGATGATTTAGTTTTTCAATATACTCCATGTAAAGGCTTTTGAGGAAACATTATGATGGCTCAGAATGAGGAGATATTGGTTCAGGCACCACGCTTGCCATCTAAAGTACAAGCAAAACCTCCAGCAAACGAACAATCACAGCCAGTCACTATTGACTCTATACAGCAACCAGTGAAGGTACAGCAACCTATTGAAGTTGTTGTTCCTCCAACTCCATTAGCAAATCAAGTTTTTCCAGTGCTAATAACGGTATTCGGCTCGTTTGTGGCAGCAGGAATTTCTTCTTATCTAGCTTGGATAATTGCTAAACGAAACTATGATCGTCAAATTAATGACCAAAAAAAGAATCAGCAACGTTCAGATACTTTTCAAATGGCTGAGGAATTTAATAGTTACTCTATGTGGCTCGCTCGTGTAGAAGCACATAAGAAATTCGTGCAACAAGGGAATGGAAGTGTACCAAGAGATATAAGAAAGGACTATGAAGAAAAGTCTACTGAAGAATTAGCGCCTATTTTTAGAGTAATTTATTTTTACAAAAGACTAGATACTCTAAAAAGCCGCGAAAAAATTGATTTGGAGCTTGCACAAAACCTTTTTTATGAGATTTATAAGTGGTGGTTTGATAACTATTTTAAACATCAGATCAATTATATAAAAGATGACCCTGAATGGAATGATTTTATTGTTAAGTATGACTGGCTTTACGACTACATACCTAGTAATTTAAATAATGATGAGCCAAAGAAATTGCCAGAGAATCAACAAGCTCCAGTTCACTTGAAACAATTTGTCGAAGAAAGGCAGGAGCCGACGCGGTGACAGATGTCTGCATAACGTACCCTTGAAAACTCAAGAATTTTAGGCGTTGCTGAATCATGAGATGATTTTGCTAAATTCTGTTATCGCCTAAGCCTGAGTGTCACCATAGTATGGAGACAACAATCGAACTCAGTAATTAAATATTTTCTATTTTACATAATCGTGAGAGAGTACAGAATTTGAAACAGTTAATAGAGTAAAATCAAAAATAGATGAACATACAAGTAAGTTAGACAAATCCTAAATAATTTGCCTAACTAGCTTATTAGATGTATCCTTAAATCAAGATTTAGTTACTGTCTCTAACTTGCATGGCTAGCAAGCTGGAGATTTTTTTATTTAAGTAGATAACCAACATACCCAGCTAGAAATAATTTAGAAAACTCATATAGAATATTTCTTGCTGAAGGGTCTATTACAGAAAGAGAAGCCACTGTTAAAAAAGTAGCTGTAAAAACAGATAGTAAAATGCGATCTTTAGTCATAAACACCTTCATAATTGAATTTATTTCAGAATATCACTAACTTTCTTTTTAAAGTTGAAATTGCCCGAAATCAGGAAGTTGCCTGAAATTAGGAAATTTTATTGACAATCTATTTGTTATGTTTATCCTAAATAAAAAGTTATAGATTGAAAATTACTTTTGTACCCTAATTTGTAACCTGATTTGTACACCCATAAAAAGTTAGGTACTAAATTTAACTTTTGTTTAAGAAAATATTCTTTAGAAAATTCTCGAACGGAAGAATCAGGGTTTCAGCGTTAAAAGGTGTCATCAACCGCACAAACCACTTATAATAGCTGGGACAATCGCTTTCCTGGTACGACCGAGCAATACGCCTGAGCAGCACTGGCTCTTAAATCCCTTGCTATTTCTTGGCTATGACTTGACTTGGTAAGAAATTAATTACTATGTTTCTTAATGCTGTAGAACTTCATCGCCTCAGTAAAACAGCGTTCACTCTCCTGGGCGATCACTCTTAAGCCAAGATATGGCTCATCGCTGCCAGCACTACCCATTGTCGCGTACTCACCTATAGCTCAATTTTCACCTTTACTAACAAACCAATTTTCAACGTTTAAACCGTTAAAAAACTCAAAATCAGAAACATTATTAGTTACCAGAATTAAATTATTACAGAAAGCAATACTCGCAATTTGACCATCTACAAAAGCAGGAGTTCTCCCAATCTGGGATAATCTAACCCTTTCTTGGGCGTGCCATTGTGCTGCCTTTAAATCATAATTAAATACTGGTAAATTCAATACTGACTCATAAATATAATTCCTCAGATACTCTCGCCGCCTAGATTCTGGCAACCGCAAACAACCATGTAGAAGTTCATGAACAACAACACTAGAAACAGCCACTTCAGACTTATGAATATCTAGTTGGTGTAAAACATTGACATTAGGAATAGGGCGTGCTGGCTCTGAGAGAATATTAGTATCAAGTAAAAACTTTAAACTCATAACTCAACTTCTCTGCCCACGCTCGGATCTCGTAAATCAGCAAAATCCTCATCAGTAAAAATAATCCCCTCGCTTTGGATTACTTGTCTAAATTTTTGTAATCCTTGCCAAAAATTCTCCCCTTTAGATTCCTCCTTTTTTTGACGCAGAAACTCAAATAAATAGTCTTGTTCTTCTGTGGGCAAATTGTTAATGGAATTAATAATTTCTTGTAAATTCATCTATTAAGCTCCTCTAAGCTAAACCCCATCTTTGCTAACTGTATTCTAATCACCTGGTTGTAAGCATAGACTCTTGCTCGTAAATTACTACTCGTGTGTAAGACGGGGTACTTAAAATTTTCAATCGGGAAAAAATGTCTCTTGTGCGGTACAATCCGCCATCATGACTGAATGTGATGAGATTACAATGATTATTACTATCGCATCTTTTAAAGGGGGTGTAGGAAAATCTACCACAGCGATTCATCTCGCCGCCTACCTTGCTACCAAAGGGAAAACTGTACTAGCTGATGGTGATCTTAATCGCTCTGTGTTGCATTGGTTTGAGCGTGGTAAAAGTCCTTTTGAGGTTTACGATCATAGCGAAATAGACCAAGCTGATGATTTTGAACATCTCGTGATTGACACTCCTGCCCGCCCTGCTAGTGATGAGTTGAAAGCGTTAGCCAACTCCAGTGATTTACTGATAATTCCCACCCATCCAAGCACTTTCGCTCTAGAAGCGTTGATTGAAACTGTGGGAGAACTAAACGAATTACCACCAGGACGCTTTAAAGTCTTACTGACTTGTGTACCTCCTTCCCCCAGTCGTGATGGATATAAAGCCAAAGAAAGTCTTGAAAAATTTGGTTTACCCTTGTTTAAAACTTGGATTAGAAGAATGGCAGTTTACCTAAGAGCTGAAAATTTTGGAGTTCCAGTTTATCTGGTAAAAGATGCTCGTGCTTCTGATGCCTGGAGCGATTACGAGGCAGTGGGTAAGGAAATTATCTCATGACCAATTTCGATAAAATTCTGGAAGTCGCCCAAAAACGGCAAGGGCAATCTCAACCACTGAAGCTCCAAGACTCTACAGTTTTACTGGAGCAGATTAAAGACCGTGAGCAGGATACCCGACCTTTAAATTCAAAGCATGTTGAGTCTTTGGCAGAGTCAATTGCTGTTCTGGGGCTTATAGAACCATTAGTAATAGACAATAAATTTAGGTTGCTGGCTGGAGGGCATCGATTAGCGGCAATTCGATTGCTAAAGGAGCAGCAGGCAGATAAATATCTTCATCAGTTCCCTGATAATCGCATTCCTATAAGGATGTTGCCCTTTGATGTAGAAGAAGATCCTGATTTAGCATTGCAAGTAGAGATAGCAGAGAACGAACAGCGTAGAGATTATACGCCAAACGAAGTGAAAGCTATCGCCGAGCGTCTACGCACTGCTGGATTTATTGACGTAAAAGGAAGACCTAAGAAAGGACAAAAGCCTTTAATGCCTGCTCTAGGCGTTGTAGTAGGCAAAAATCTGCGTACAGTACAAAGATATTTTGAAACTAACCAAAATACTAACCAAGAGAAAAGTACGACAGATGTCGTACTTTTAAAACAAGCGTTAACTAAGCTCAAGCAGTGGCAGCAAATTGAGCCGAAAACACCGCAAGAGAAAGCTTTAGCCAAACGTCTGCCAGAACTCATGAGCTTGATTGAGGAAGTCTTGGGTAACGAGAAGTAAACTGATGTCTCCCGGTTCGCCGACTTTTTTAGGAGTTAGAAAAAAATCTACTCAGGAGTAAAAGATTGACCACCAAGTTGAGTATAAATAGTAGTCGGGAACCCAAGCAAAACAAGAATATGCTGTTGTAAGGGTGAAAGAGCAGTTAAATGGGCATAAAGTTCATTTTTCACCTCAATCAACAGCAGAGTGATGTCTTTAAATGCGGCAAGAAGAAGTTCAGCAGTGGGACGTGCTGTTTCTCGCTTCGGATTACCAGCATAAAGTCCAGCAAGTTTTTGTTGATTTTTCTCCAGATGAAGACGAACCTGAAACTCTAAAAGGGTCAACACTCGTAAACCAATTGAAAGTAGTCGAATCAAACCGGTAATATGGTCTTCGCGTTGTAAATAAATCGGAGTTAAAGAGAGAGGAAAGCCTTTAAGTCGAGCAAATCCTCGTTCAGTTAAATACTCATCTCTGTAAGCACAAACAGCTTGCTTCAAAGTTAGTAGAGCTTCAGTTTGATTAGTGACATAGACTCGCCAGCCTAATAGTTGAATTTGTTGTCGAACCGCATCTTCATTTATTTGAAAATCCAGATAAAAGCAAACGTCTTCCACTGCCTGAGGTTGGCGTTCTAGATATCGTCTTTTAACTTTTTGAACTCGTTTAGTTTGAATCTCAATTTGAAATAAACTGCTAGTTCGATGACGTTTGAGAATATCTGCTACAGCCGAATCCCACTCCTCAAATGAGGTGAGTTTTTTCTTACCCCGCCGAGGTATTTTGAGTTGTTCTAGAGCATCTGAGGTTTTTTGTATACGTTCGCGTAGAGACTTTTCTTCTGTCTGTGCAATGGCAAATGAACGTACTACTAATTGTCGCTCTTCCCAAGATATTTCTTGCTCGTCAATCTCTAGTTTTTGGAGCAATTTTAGTTCAAATCCTTCAGCAATATCTCTAGTTTTTCCGTCTGCATAATCGTAATTGATAATAGTCAACTCTTGTTTTATATCCCAAACTGGTTGAAGATATTCTATTAATTTTTCTCTTGGCGATTGCTTGGCATTTAAAGGACATAGATAAAAATCACCACCCGACACAATATGGTTTCTCGTCCCAATTGATGCCATTTTACAGTCACCAATATATAGTAATCCTGACTGTTTTATTGTTGAACGTACTCTTTCTATGGCTGGAATATATAACGGGTCATCGGCTTTTTCCCCTGACAAGATTTCCGTTGCAATTGGCATCCCTAATGGGTCTAATGTCGATAACATTATTTTGACTTGTGCCAAGTCCGGACGATGATCTTTGCTATGTCCCCATTGAAATAGTCCTTCGGGATTTACCCCACAGTGGCTCGATGCTGTTGTACTATCCAAACGTACCCGTTCTGGTTTGAGATCGTAGACACACAGCAAATTACTCCCTAGTTCTGACTCAAATACAGACCAGTTTTCATCACAATTAAGGTAGCGTAATACCGCTTCTAGCCGATCATCCGTCAAGTCTAATTCCTCTAAGGAATCGCCCATCAGTGTTTTTAAAGTTTCCATACGCTTGGAAGCCCAGCCTTGGACGTGATTTAAACGATGATCTGCTTGCGATAATATGTGTGTTAACCAAATTACCGCTACGCTCCCCAAACTCTCACCTTGCCAATTTCCATGTGTCGGAAAGTGCTTATCGATTAACTTGCCTATCCCCATCTTCTGTATTTGTGTCAGAAGTACGGGTATATCATCGACTCTTTCGTTTGTAATTATGGGTTCAGTTGCCATAATTCTGAACCTATACCGATTTACTCATTTTTGGAAATATGTCTTTCGGTATACTTCTTTTCCTAACTCCTCCAAAAATGAGCGAACCGGGAGTAATAATGATGAAATTAATTATAGAATTGGGCAGCTTTAAGAAAATCTAGTAAGAAAGAATTGATGACTTGTCCAAAAGCTCTGTTTATCAGGGTTTTGACTACCTATTCTTCGCAAGGTAGTTGCTCAGCACTGGTTTCTTACTTTAACCATAGATGCAATAATTAATATTTAAGTTCAGAATATAGCAATCCGGAATCATTCGTGAGAAAATACGTAGAAGTGTATAAGTAGCTTGGATGACTAGAATGAGGGTGCGGTAATGTGGATGCGATCGCTAGAAGAGTTTATTGAAAAGAGCCAAGATAAACGTGAAGTCAAACGAGCGCTCGCAGTCAAGATGCTGTTGTGTGGATACAAGCATCAAGAGATAATGCCGATACTGGGAGTATCGAGCGGTTTTATCAGTAAGTGGAAAAAAGTATTTTTTCAAAGTGGAGTGGAAGGTTTAAAACTCGCTCATAAAGGAAGCTTTGGGCTATTAAACCCAGAACAGCGTTCGTCGATAATAGAGTGGCTGTTAACAAAAGATAGATGGACTTTGAACGAGCTAGAGTTTGAGATCAGCCGCAAATACGGGGTTAGTTTCGCTTCAAAGCAAAGCTACTACGATCTATTTGATGAGGCAAGTATCAGTTGGAAGAAAACTCAGGCTCACAACCCAAAATATGATGAAGAATTAGTCGCATCAAAAAAAAAGATATTTGTACACTGCTGGCAGGGCGACGCGAGGAAATAGAATCTGGAGAATTAGTCGTGTTCATGGTCGATGAATGTCATTTGTTATGGGGAGACGTAAACGGTTATGTTTGGGGCAAAACGAGCGAACGAGTATCACTTCCTGTAGCCAACGCTCGTTGTAAACAAACGTACTTCGGGGCATTAGACTATAAAACAAAAGAATTTTTGATTTACAAAGCAAAAAAAGCTAATTCTGAGACGACAATAGGTTTTTTAGAATATCTTCAGTCGCAACGAAGAGGGGCAAAAATTTTAATTATTTGGGACGGTGCTAGTTACCACCGTTCAGGGCAAATTAAAGAGTATTTAGACTCGTTCAATGCAGAATTAGAAAAAGAACAATGGTTAATAACTTGTGAGCGCTTTGCCCCAAATGCTCCACAACAAAACCCTGTAGAAGACATCTGGTTACAAGGAAAAAGATTGATTCGAGAATTTTACTTTTTTTGTCATTCTTTCTCTGTAGTTAAAGAGTTATTTGAATTAGCAATTGGTTGTCAAATTTTTTACTTTCCGAAGTTATATGAATATGGTGTTTTCTCATGAATGATTTAGGATTGCTATAGATTATATCTATTGTTAATAATCATCTGTATTGTTGAGAATATATTGTTTTCTTCCAGTGATGGGCAGTGCAACTTTCTTCCAACGGATTTGGCTTTTATCTGGCATCTCTCATTCCTCAACACTCCGCTTATGATTCCCGTGGGGAGGGGATATTACTTTTGTGTATTTGAGCGTAAAAACTCAGCATACTCCTTGGTTTTTATGTAGTCACTGTACTTAAGCATTCTCCATGCAATCCAGCAAATAACAGACAGAGTTAAGAAAGAAACACTACCATAGACCAAGATTCTCCAAAAATTAGAATTAGAGCGAAATTGACTAAACATTAAGATGATGAACGTCAAGGTAATGACTGCTGCATTCAAAGACCACCCGCGACAAATCCTGGTACGACTCAGTGCATAAAGCAAACGTTCAGTTATTGGATTTTGTTGGGACAATACGAGACGCCTATCGTCATAGAAATTTAGTTCAGTGCCTCCATACGCAGTTTTACGAATTTGCTTTGACCATATCTTCTCAAAAATGGAGTCTGCTATACGGTCAACAATAATTCCTAACAAATAAATTAATGACAGCAATGGAATAGCTAATGCCACTAGGATCTCAACTTTAACTTGCAACCACTGAAAACCGAATATAGCTAAAGTGAGAAGTACGAGCCAAACCATTGCTCCAACACCGATGACAACTAATTCAACAAATAGATTGGTTGTGGACATGGATTTTGCTTTAAAAACGTCTAGTATGTTTACGTATCTCGGCGGCTACCCTATATGTACCGTATTCGCTACCATATAAGCCATATCGATTACGTATGCTATACTTACTAAGCATCGCTCAAGTAGAGCCGCATCCAGGGCAAACCCTAATCTGGCTTCATTAAGAAACTAACTCTAGTCTCATCCCATCATTCCCTGGTACAAAGCATTCCCAGATTCTTAAGCTGGCTTCAATATTTTCAAGTTTAACGATCGCCTTAAGCAAGCCATGTACAGTTTTGAATCCCGTTACTATTCCCTCAAAGCCATGCCGCTTGCTACCAGGGAAATGTACCCGTACCCTTACACCTTTAGTAATTTCTGGTGTACTAGCATGATTTTTGACCTGTTGAGGCTTAGTTAATACTATGTCAACAGCTTCAACTGGAATAGGGAGAATTGAATCATCCGGTGGCGGAATTTGCGTCTTATCTATGACATCATCTTCACCGTGTTCTAAGTACAAAAGGCAATTGTCAGTACTGACAGTCAGTGATTGGCAGTGGCTATCACTGACATTAATTAACTCGTAATCAAGAGGATTAGAGATGTATTTTTCTTCATTGTCAGTGTTGTCAGTGGTTGTAAAGGATTTTTCCAAGTCTTCAATTTTTGTTGCAACGAATTTGACAGACCTTCCTTTACGTACAATTTCCCCATAACCCATGGATTGGAGTTTGAGAAATAAATCATGAGTGTAGGCACTAGCTTCTCTGCCTGCTGCCTTGGCCCGTGACTTAATGCTATCCAGTGGTCGATAGATGTCACGGACAGAAACGCCGTCTGATGTTTGGGAAGCACGGTCATAAATTTGCAACAGAATTGAGCTAATTTCATCACTATTGCTCACTTTCTCTTGCAAAACGTGAAAGGCACTGCGATAGTATTGGGCAAGCTTAACAGCGCGTTCTAAGGTGTCTTTTTGTAGTGTTGTGATATCTCGGCTATTGGGTGAGTAAAAACACTCAAGCAAATGCAGATTCAGCGCAATTCTCAAAATCTGGGTTGGTAGCTTGGACATCCAATTACGGATAGCTGCGTGTGTAGTTTGTTCTATTTGGTCGCCGATGATCTCGACTAGCTTTCTGTAATATGCTTTCGCCTGTGGGCTGCAAGAGACGTTGATTTCTGGTAATTCCTCCATCCATTTGTAAAGTAGGGGTAAGCGATCGCTAAGTTGACAAAAGCCTTCTACATAGCGCTGTTTGCGACGCTGGGGAACTGCAAATAACATTCTCGCTTGCAGCCCGTTACTGTCGTCAGCGTCCTTAAAGATTCTGCGGAACACACCGGGTTGAATACCACCGTTCAAAGAAATGGCTGTACGTTCCGTAAAATAACTGTCAGTTAAAGATATACGGTCAACACAAAGGGCGGCTGCATCCCAAAGTTTTAACAAAATCTGCAAGCTTTCATCCTCACCTCTGGAGAATTGCCCCAAGGAATTAAACAGCCCCGCTATTTCGTCTCTGGCCCACAACGCCCCATGCTCGCCGTTTTCAGCTGAACGCTTTAACACAGCTTGAATCGTTGCAACTTCAAATAAATACTTTCTTAAAGCGGGTGATTCTGGTTCATCCCCTTCACAGCCGCCTTTCTCCCACTCTTTTAGCGCCCGTTTGTATTCTTCAAGAGCTTCCTTGTAGCGCTGGACTGCCTCGGCTTGCATTTTTCGCAATGGCGCTACAACTAAGCTGTCAGCGCGGGATTTTCCTCCACCGGACTCTAAAACTGTCACAGTCCACAGTACAGAGGGGATTCTATGAGATTGCATATCCAGATTAATCGTCGTCCCTGCTAAAGAAGCGACAGCGCTAATTAAGGGCTGCCATATAACAACTGGGTCAACATTCAAAATGTCCGCATCATGGATTAAATCACGGGCTAGAGGGGCAGGTAAGATAGCGCCCCATTCGATTTTGGTATTTCGCCACTCAATGAGCGACTTGAGCCGCATTTCATCTTCTGGCAAAACCTCATAGAGTTTGACACGCTCTCTAGCAACAATGCGGTCAAAAAGCTTTTGGTTAATTCCTAGTTCAGTACGTAGTAAGTCTAATTTAAAACTCTCTTCAACGTCATCTAAATTTTCGGCTAAGATGCCACTGACAACACTGACAATAGACTGTGAATCTTGTTTTGCAATCATTTCCATTGTCAGTGGTGGCACTGACAATAAGCTATTGTCAGTACTGACAATAGACTTTTGTACGGTTAATCGTTTATGGCTATGTGTCCCTTTTTGCTTGTTTAACCAAGCGGTGTAGCATCCTTGTAACTTGTCGTCATCCAAAGATGGGCGCAAGGCGTGTGCTTCCGCGTTTTTCCACCAGCCATCAGCTTCGCTACGAACATCCTCGCCAAGCGGTGGGGTGCAATTAGTGCAGAACTGGTCATAAAGGGTGCGTGGGTCGCCCTGATAGTCAATGCCCAATTCGTTGAGGCGACGAGCAGTCGCAATTAAATTAAGGCTGAGTTTTTTCGCTGCGTCGTTGCGTCCTCCATCACCAGTGCCATGCTCTACTAAATCTCTGTCATCACGCCCTAGAAAAATGGATAAATTTGGGCGAGCGCTGACTGTAGTTTGCACACTTTTAATTTGAGGTTGTGGAACTGCCACAGGCTGCTGATGATTCAGCATTAACTCAATCACCCAATTAGGACAGTTAGCAACCGAAATATCTTGCGGCGATCGCACCCAATGATAACTACCAGTTTGAGGGTGTACAGATGGCGGTAGTACGCTTTGCAGCCCATTCCAACGAAATTCTAGTAACTGCTCTTTACCGTCATCGCCCTTGACCCCAGTTTTGAGCTTGACAGTTTTTACTATTTGCCAGTATTCCTCGGTTACCAAGTAAAGTAATTGTCTGCGCCCAGCTTTGCCAGAGCTAAAAATTACTGTGTCGGGTAAATCGCCCAAAGCCAGCTTTTGTAGTAGTGCCTCTGCTGCGTGGCCATCCGCATCAATGGCTAAAATTCCGCCTGATACTTCACCTGTGCGGATGCCGTAGCCAAAGGCTTTATCTGATTGCAGTTCTTTAATCAGTGCCTGCCGTGTTAATGCTGTTTCTTGTTGCCAGTTTTCACGATAAGGACGTTTATTGTCTGTAACAGGGGTCAAGGCCCAGTTACCAGGAATTTGCTGTAAGCCTGAAATTAACCGTTCTGCGGTCGTTGGATTCAATTGTGTAGTATGCACTTGTATTACCTCGAATTTTCTTTCAAAATCCGGGTAACTCCTTATGTTGCAATGCGAGCGCAGAACTGGTTATCATAGAACTGCGATCGCGGTTCCGAAAAGTCTTGCAGGACATTTTCAGTTCGGAGTTACCCGCGTTATGAATAGTCAAATTACAGAACCCGCTAAGATTCCCGTCCGAGCGGGTTTTGTTATTGAACTACGGACAAAAACATCAATTTAATTACTCTGTGGAGTGTTGCTGTTGCCTCCTTGCCTGAGTAAATATTCCCAAATGCGGCGAATTTCAGCTTGGAACACTGAGCGCTCGCCTGTTGCTTGCTTTGAGTCGATCATTTTACTTGTCCTCTTTTTTTCGTTCTTTATATTGAGCTACCCAATCTGCAAGCGCGATGCTAGCAAGATTGGAAACTGATCGTTGTTGCTCGTCGGCAATTGTCTGTAGGTCGTCTAATAATTCCTGTGATGCTAAATAAATTGTTAATCGTGGTTTCTTTGTAGCCATTACGCATAAAAAGTATGCTTTATGGAGCTATTAAATACCACTTCTAAGCTATTTGCAATTTTTGTATGCAAAGTGTTGACACTTCGCTTAACTTCACTTACTATATTAGTGTCAAGGTTATCGATACGTCAATAAATTAGATCAACGAAGATATTCAACTAGTTACATACACATCTGCGTAGCGGTCGCTCTATGTCTGCGGTCGTTGCAATGTTGTGCAATGAACACACAAAATAGCGCAAAATACGCGGTAAACGGAACGACAGAAATAATATTGCAGGCGTGGTCAACTGCCGAGAGCGTAGTGTTTCACAGGAGCAGGAAGATTCATGCATATCAATTTACGCAATTTAGAAGCAATCAACGGATTACCCCTTCAGAGAACAATGCTTAATCAAAATCAAAGAAGAAGGTTAGAAGCAATAGATCGCTGGCTTAGAGAAATCCAAGATTCAGAGGAATTGAGACAAGTGGAATACTGTCCAGATGTGGCACTCGGCGATGCCATCCAAGCAGTGGGCGAACTACTACAATCACACGAACCCTATGATTACAAGCCCTCAAATTTTACTGATGATCAGTGGCTAAAGTATCTAGAACAAAAGCCAGTAATGCACATTCGCCGTGTGAATAATTGGCGTGAAAAGGTTCGCTCATTCATTCAAGATGCAGCAAAAGAAGTAGCAATTCTGAGCTTATTAACAACAGGTTTTATGGTTGTTGGTACTATCTTCTGTCACGGCGTTGATCGGATTGAGCAAAGCAGAGGTGAGGAATATCAGCCAACATGGATTAACAACGGCAAGATTTTTGAAGGCAGCGCCATTGCATCAATCGCGGTCTTCCTGGGTACAAGCTTGACAGGCGCGTGTGTTGCTGGAGATAGGAAAGATGATTGATAAACAGCTTGTAGGATGCGTCACGCTGTTGACAATGAGCAAAACTTACTGGATTGATGGAACGCTGTACAGATATTTAACAAGCAGCGACAGTATCAAACACACACAGTATTATTTTCGTCCTTTGCCGCGTCAGTCTAAGAGTGCTGACTTAAAGCTCAATCGTGACAAGGTGTTAAGGCGTTGCTACGAAATTCCAAGTTTGTACAACCAACATCATGCAACGCAGACAGCTACAGCAATCCAGCAGAGTTTGTTTTAATTTTTGGTGACCGATGCTACCGCGTGGAGCGTCCCAAAGCAGCGAGCGAGCGCGTCAACTAGCCTCATCGGGGCGCTTTTACGGGGGTAAAATCGATAATTCAGTAAGTCTTCAATCGGTAAGCGCTTTGTTATTACGTGGTTCTAGCCATTGAGCGCAACGGCTAAGAAGCTTCTAAAAAGTTATTTTCTAAGGTTATTGACAGCCTCTAATAACAGGGGCATATCCATAACTCTGAATCAATCTTGGGGGCTAGTCAAATACCTGAGAATGTCCGGGCAGTCAGTTGATTTTATACACACTTAAACAAGATTACAGAGGCAATGTGGCAACAAAGAAGTATTTAGCTAAGTATCGTCAGCTCAGACAGATTTATGAGCGAGCGCTAGGCAAGACCATTTCAGACGAGACTTGGTATCGGGTGGTGTCTTTTCTCAAGCAGCGTTTTAACTTGAGGGTGGAATCCAAGGATGCAGAAACCATAGTAGAGACATTCGCGGGACTGAAAAGGCGTTACGGTGCGCTAAGTCCAACTAGGGAGGGATTTGAGGAGCGTTGGCAAGCATTCAAGCATTTTTATGATTCACAGGGCGGCTACAGCGGTATTGAAGCACTATCTGCCCTAGCAAACTATCTAAAAATCAATCTTGACGACGTACCATCAAGCACCCGTTACTACTGGTTTAGTCAAGCTGGTTTGTCTTACAGCGCTCATGGCATCTATCACAGCAAAGATTTAGCCCTTGTCGCGTTCGTCGCTGCTAAGTGGGCAATCAATAAGCGTTCGCAACCAATGAAATCCGCAAACATCTCAGTTTTAGCATTAGCCAAATAGGAGCAATCACCATGTCTGACAAGTTTACTAATAACGTCCGCGCTCGCTTGTACAAACAGGGTTATCAAGGATTTACCAAGGACGATTACACTTCTTCGGCGCTCGCTGTAGGGTGCGATGACCTTGACAATCCAACCAAAGAGCAATTGAGCCAAGCCGTTGACTACCTCAAAGAAAAAGCGACTTGCCAATTATCTGTAACTGATGAAAGAGTTGAAGAAAAATTTCTAATGCAAGTAGAGTCCCTTCAGTCCGAGACTGAGGTTGAAACAGGGACGCTCGCAGTGGCCCCTCTAGATGTAGGCGAGATGATCACGAAGGGAGCCTCACAAATGGGTGTAATCCTTTCAGAACAACAAATCAATGACATAGCCGATAGCGTTGACACCTCAGCCAGCACCTTTGACGAAATTCTCGAACAAGTAGAAGCAGCACTACTCGCTTATGCTGACTTAAGAGCAAATCAAGTTGACGCAAAGATTGACCAGACATTGACTCTTGTACAACAGAGAGTAGTTAATCGTCATGAGCAAAGCAGAGACAAGCTATCCCTTGGGTTAACGGGCATTAGTGCGGCTCTAGAGGATAGCCGTAATCAAACTAAAAGCCAACTTTCAGGCATCCTCGCTAGGCTCAACGCGGTTCAATAGCGATGAATTGACGCTGCTTGAGTGCTTGGTAATTCGCTGGCTAAGGATGAATTACTTCTCAAGAATTGCTGTTAGTTTAGGTGCGATTGCTGCTTTCATTTTGCCCTTCCATTACTGGGTATATCTGCCAACAAGAGAGCATCACAACTATCAGCAATATCTCAAACGAAAGTCAGCTATTGAGCAATACGTAAGGCGAATGGAGTATCACTGCACTCAAATTTTTACCCCAGAAAAACAATATCGCTGTGAAAAATTCAATGAAGCTCAAGAATCAGGTAACTTCCAAATCACGCAACCTAGAAAACCAGTTAAAAAATAAGTTCAACGCATCTACTAACTTAGTAGTAAGAGCGCTAACAGGTGATAAAACAGCACTCAAACTGATAGGACAAATGGGTAATGACGGGGCAAAGATTAGTGAATTCGCCCCACAAGTAAGAGAGCAAATGTTAGCTGCTATCAAAGGGACTGAGGACTTAAATCTAGTCCTGGGCGATATCTACAAACAAGCTGGTGTAAGCGGCGAGAAAATTGAAAGAGCAGTACAGTCAGCGATTTTAGCTGATACTCATCTAGCAAATATCCTAGAAGAGATGAAACTTGATTTCGCTTCATCTAAGGATAAAGAAGCGCTACGCCATCAACAAGCAATAGACCATCTCAAACTGAAATCATGGGTAGACAAACACATGATGCTTGTTGATGGTGAATATAAGATGTTGCAGACGGAATTACAGACAGACATTAGACAACAAACAATTGACTTGCAACATGATAAAGAACTGGGCAAGTATTACCTAGAAATGGGTGATAACGCTCGTGATGATTTCAAGCCGAAAAAACAATATTCCGGGCGCTCGATTGTCCAAAAAATCAAAGATGCCCTAATAGGTTTCTGACAGTTCAAGCCCGACAGCCAGCGCATAAAGTTACTGTCGGGCAACTAAATATTCTGGCGTTAATATGACATACGACATTGAAGATGATCAAGAAGACCTAGTAAACCAAATCGCCCCAGATACGCCGTTGCCAAAAGACTTAATATCACATCTGGAATCGCGCAAGCAGCACCGGAAAGATGTTATCAATACAACTGAGAAATTGACCCGATTCTTTGTCGGCTGGTCGCTAAATTCTACGGGATTCTTTATAGCTAAATATTTATTAATAACTGGTGGTGGCGTTAACTTGTGGCTGGCAATTACGCTCTCATTTTCTATATGCAGCGTTGGCTCTGTGGCTGGGTTAACGGGCTTGAGAATTAATTACAACAGCGACGGACTAGAGGTTGATAATATGCAAAATCTGTTTAAAACTGCTGGTGGCTTAGTGTTTGCAGGTATCACAACTTGGTTAGCAGTAAAAGACTATCAATATTTTGAGAATTTGACTAAAGAAACAGTGTCACAGATTAACCAAGATATCCAAACTATTGAGAAACAAAATCCGCAATCAGACCCTTGGGTAAGTATTGCAGTCGCTGTGGCTTTATTCATTGGTTCCATTGCAATTATTTTTAGGGTACGAGAATGAAACAGGGTGTTGTCGAGTTAGCGCTGGCTGGTGTGTGTGGTGTAGCTGCAATCATGGGGCTTGCAACATCGCAAACACGCCAGCCTTACGACCTAACACAAATTCAGTTCTGCCCAAGGTCAATTAATGGTGTACAAAGTCAAATAAAACTGGATAAGCGTTTTTGTAATCAACCGCGTTTTGTCCTAACTGAAGAATGGCAACGCTACGGGCTGTATGGCAGCATCATTCCCTACAAGGGCGATGCAATTCAATGGGTGCGTGATTTGCCCACAGACAACCCTAATCAGTTGCTAGGATACGGGGTTGCAGTCACTGGGCTATGGGGTATCGTGGGTTGCTTGCTCGTGCGTTCGCAACGTCTCAAGCGCACGGATTATGAATTGGGGGAAAAAGAAAAGACTGGCGACTATGCAACTTGGCAGCATAATAAGCACAAACGCGATATTAAGCAGCATTCGACCCAGCTTTACACTGAGCGCTTGAAAGATGGGCTGTCAGGACTGGATACAGAAGAACGCTTGGCGCTGGGGCTGACTGACTCCGAAAACGAACGGGCTAAGGCACGTATCCAGCTAGAAGATTTCATGAAAGCTCGTGCTGTTAATCATTCTGTGATGGATAAGACGATTGCGGAGAATTTAAGGGACAGAGCGAAAGCTGACCAAGAACGCGGCAAGATTGAGGGTAAAACCAAGAGCGAGATCGCAAACGGTGACAATCATCAATTAACTGACCAGCGCCTCATCAGTGATTTAATCGAAGCACTCAAGAATCATGAGGATGGTTGGCTGTGGAAGGTCATCGACAATCAAAAGCCCGTTTGGGTGCTGGGAGAAGCGGGAAGTGGTAAATCAACTCTAGCAGCGTCGATTGTCATGCTCAGAGAATATCTGTTTGATATGCCTTTGTATCAGCTCATAGACGCGCACGCCGGAGATAATTTAAGAAACGCATGGAAATATTTAAGCCCGCAGTTAATAGCGCAAACAGAATCAGATATAGGGCAAGCTTTTGATGATGCTCGCGAGCGTTGGCTAGACAGAATTAATAATCAGCTTGATAAACAACCGCAACAGTTATTAGTTGATGAATTTACTAACTATTCTGAGTCAGATATCACAAAGGAGCCTGCCAAAAAGTTTGTTAAAGCGTCTCTAAGTGACCCTAGAAAGGCTGAAGAAAGGTTAGTTTGTATTGCCCATTTCTTCACTAATACTGCTGTTGGTGGCAGTGATGGAACTGCTAAAGGTAGAGCTAGAGGCACTATTCAAATTGACCGCAAAACAGCCGATGGTAAGACACCTTTAAAGGTGGCAATAGTTAACGGTTTAAATAATGCCGATGGGGACGCAGAAGTAGATAAAAAGGTTACAATTCCTAGTTGGTTGACTCCCGAAGGCATTCACAAGCATTTCAACGGTCAGCCAATTGATTTTGATAATTAATTGTTAGATAACTAATTCTTGAGATGTCAAGAACTGGGGGAGAGTGGGTGGCGTAGCGAAGTGTCGGGGGCGGGCTGCTGAGTTTTGGCCACTTCACGATAGACTTTCTGCCCGTCCCCGACACCACCCGCTCTAAACGAAGTGTCCCCAGTTCGTCGGGGCCTCACTAGCTGATGAGGTTGAAGCAATTTTGATATTGTACTTAATATCTTTAAAAACGCTCACTTTATCCTTTAAGTAACAGTCAAACAAGCAGAGGTAACTGGGTTTGAGTCTTCATTTCCTCTGTGTCATCATTTTCATCATTATTTCTTTCAATTGTTTTCTTATTAAAGGCAGTAAAAGCAAAGTTCGGATATTGCTCTAAAGCCTTTTGTAGCTCATCAAAAATCGGGGAATCTAATCCTGTAACCACGCACCATACACGAGCGCGGGTCAGTGCAACAAATGCCTCATTGCGCTTGTGTATTTCTCTTTCATCCTGTTTCCAACTTAAAGGTTTAGTCGCATTGTCGAATCTACAAACGTATACCTTCCAAGCTTCATTACCTTTTGCTCTAAAAATGTTAGAGATTGTCACATAACCGTCCATACGGAAAATATCGCGTGCGGTGTCCACTCCAGCAATGCAGCTTTTGACTCCATGTTTTCGTAAAGCCTCTTGAAGACTTTGAAAGTAATTGTTTTCGTTATCGCCACTAGGCCCAGTAATTATAATGTCGCAAGGGTCTAAACCTAGCTTTAGATCATTGGCAACTTGTTGAGCTATCCATTGTTGTTCTGAATGCTCACTTGTAAAAGGCTGTATTACTAACGGAGAACCAACAGCATCTTTTGCTTCAAAATTTTCTTGGTCAATTGGGTGAGGACTATTTTTATTAGGACGTGTGATTGTAACCTTTTTTCCTGCTTTAACACTAGCGTCAGTAAAATCACCATCCAAAACTTGATAGCCTAGTTTTTCCCATTCTTCTTTATTAGTTACTCCTTGCAATGCTCTTTCTTGTCGAAATAATCCCATATTGATAGCATGAGCGGTCATGAGTAACTGCCTGGGAGTACGGTAGCATCGATTCATGTTATGACCTTTTCTGATACCACCTTCATATACTGGCGGTGTGATATCACCATTTGGAAGTTTATTACCACCTAAGTCTACAACTGGTGTACCATCTGGATTCTTACCAAAGATAGTAACTGGTTGAGGGACAATTAGCGAACCGATACCTTGTGCTTCGTCATAAGCCCAGTACAATCTTCTTGGGTCAGAAAGGGTACTTCTAACTAACCTATAAAATGATGGTGGTAAATCTTGTCCTTCATCAATCAAAACTGCATCATAAATAACGGGAATGTTTTTAACGTCTTGTTCGAGGCGATCGCAAATATATTCAAAACTTTTTGCGGGGGAAGTTGCACCAATTTCATTTCTAACATCATTGACGCTTTTAGGTCTTACACCGCATTTTAATGCTAAAGACCGATAAAAACCTTCTCTATCTCTTGCTCCCCAAGCGTGTAATATTTTCAAGTTTATCCAGTTAGGTTCTTCACCTGTCATACCCCGATATTCAAGGGCAATTCTCTCAGTAATCTCATCATAAAGTGCCTGAGTAAAAAACACGAAGGCTAACTTCATATCTGGATTTCGAGCGTGCATTTTAGCAATACGCTTGGCAAATAAAACCGTTTTACCCGTGCCTGCTAATCCTCGAATTCGCTGCGGGCCATCGGGAATTTCAAATGCAACCTTCTGCTGCTGTTCGTCCAGTACTTTTAGTTTAGACTCAATAGCTTGAATAACTCTAATAGGATTATTACTAGGTGTACCTGTTGGAACAGGGCGCGGTGGTTTAGATGGTAAAGTTCCCCCCAGGACTGCTTTTACCATCTCCCACTGCTCATCAGTCATCATTGT